>NZ_DBFNWJ010000007.1:0-65725 GCF_048426865.1 Candidatus Allofournierella merdipullorum | reverse complement strand
CTTCCTCCAGCTTGTCCTCGGGGATGCAGGGGGGGTCCGCCACGGTGGTGCCGGGGATAAACACATCGGTGTTGTCGGGCAGCTCGGCGCTCATCAGGCCATGGCCGTATTCAAAATCCAGTTTCATTCGCGTTTCCTCCTTGTCGGGCCTTATTCGCCCAGATACTTTTGGATGATCTCCAGATACTCGTCGGGGTAGAAGCCGATCTCACCGGAAAAGCGGGTCAGGGCGATGAGGCCGCCGTCGATCTCGGGGATGGAGGCCAGCATCTCGGCGTTGTCGCTCTTCAGGCCGCCGCCGTAAACCACGGGGATGCCGCCGGTGCGCTCCTTGACGAAGCGGGCGATTTTCTCGATGTAGGGCTTGTCGGCCGGGGTCTTGCCGGGGCCGATGGACCAGATGGGCTCGTAGGCGATGACCACCTGGCTCTTGTCCACGCCCTCGAGGCCGATGTCCAGCTGCTCGCCCAGAACTTCCTGCCAGCGCTCCTGCTCCTCGCTCTTTTCGCCGATGCAGTAGAGCACCTTGAGGCCACGGGCGGTGGCGGCTTTGATCTCCTGGTTCAGCAGACGGTTCACCGCGGCGGTGTCCACCACGCCCGCCTCGGCCAGCACGCCGGCCTTGTCGTTGCGCTCCTCGCAGTGGCCGATGAGCACACCGCCGCAGCCCATGGCTTTGGCGATGGAGGCGGGCCGGTTGGAGGTGAAAGCGCCGAAGTTGCCGCCCACGGCGGTGTCGGCCCGGTAGAGGCTCTGGCAGCCCACCTTGACGGGGCTGTTCTCGCACAGGGCCGCCACGGCGTTCAGGATGTGGGCCTCGGGGAAGAACTGCACGAACTCAACTTTCGCGGGGTCGTACTTCTTCAGGCCTTCCTGGGTGCCTTCCACGATGGTCTTGGCCCACTCGTTCACCGGGGCCAGGCGGTTCACGCCGCCCAGCTCCACCGGCACGTCAAAGCGCTTGAGGTTCAGAAAAATGTATTTCATAAGTCAGCGTCGCTCCTTTTCAAAACCTGGTCTTAGATGCCTTCCTTGCGGTAGCGCTCGGCCATCTCGTCCAGGGTGACCTTCTCCACCAGCGGGGCCTTGCCCACGCTGCCGAACTCCACGATGAGGGTGCCAATGACCTCGCGCACGCCCTTCTCGATGCAGTCCACGATGGCGGCCACGTCCGCGTCGGGCACGTTGCCGTACATGACGGTGTCCATGATGGGAGGCAGGAAGGCGCGGGGGTCGAAGGCCGACTTCTTCTCTTCCAGCAGCTTGTAGATGCCGCCGATGGAAGCGCTGTCCCGCAGCTCGGGACGGTTGTAGAACAGCTCCTTCATGTTGCGGGTGACGGCCAGACGGATGTCGGTGTCCACGTTGATCTTGGCGATGCCGCAGCGGGCGGCCTCTTTCAGCTGGGCCAGCTCGATGCCGTAGGCGTTCTGGATGTCGCCGCCCAGGTCGTTGATCTCCTTGACGATGTACTGGGGCACGGTGGAGGAGCCGTGGCTCACCAGGGCGCAGAAGATGCCCTCATGGAGCAGGCACTCCTTGGTGGCGATGGCGATCTCCTTGCGCAGCTTGGCGCCCTTGCCCTTGTTGGCGCCGTGCATGGTGCCGTAGCTGATGGCCAGGGCGTCCACCTTGGTCTTCTTGATGAACTCCACGGCGTCCAGGGGGTTGGTGTAGGTGGAGCCGGCGCTGAACACGTGGTCCTCCACGCCCGCCAGCACGCCCAGCTCGGCCTCGACGGAAACGCCCCGCTCGTGGGCGTACTTGACCACCTCGCGGGTGAGCTCGATGTTCTCCTCAAAGGGCAGGGAGGAACCGTCGATCATGACGGAGGTGTAGCCACCGGCGATGGCCGCTTTGCAGCTCTCGAAGTTGCGGCCGTGGTCCAGATGCAGGGCCACGGGGATGGGGCTGTCTTCGCCGTACTTCTTCACCGCCGCGCCGATGTTGGCAGCGCCCTTGATCTTGTCTTCCAGAGTGGCGTTCATGAAGTCGGTGCGGCCGCCCATGAAGCCGTTGGCCAGGTCCGCGCCCTGCAGGATGGCGGCGGAGCGGAACATCTCATGCACCTCGATGGCGGCCTTGGCCTGGGCCACGGCGTTCACGTTGAAAGCGCCCTGGGCGTAGTGATATTTCTCGGTGGCTTCCAGAATCGCACGAAGGGGTACCAGCATAATTTTTACCTCATTTCTTTCATCGGGCGGGCGGTGGGCCCGCGGTGTTTTGTGAGCGCCGCGGCAAAGGGCGGCGCAACTTTGCGTTGTTGTGTCAGGGCGCGGGCGGGATGCACTCCAGCACCGCCAGCTCGTCCCTCTTGGGGGTGAGGGTGTACCCCTCCACGCCGGCGGGAATGAACACCTCGGTGCCCTGTTTGAGGGGCAGCGTCACGCCGCCGCCGGAAAGTTCACCCTCGCCTTTTTCTACCAGCAGCACCCGGAAGGACGGGTTCTTCCGCCGGCAGGGGCCGGCGGCGCAGACCCGCGCAAGGCCGAAGCAGTCGGTGGCGTCGGGGCCGATGAGGGTGGTCTCCTCCCCGCCGGGCACGGGCCGCCGGGCCGGGGTGAGGAAGTATTTTTCCCGCACCGCCTCTTTCGGGGCGGCGGAGGAAAAGTCGAAGCAATCCAGCAGGGCCTCCATGCCCGCGCCGCTGTGCAGGCTCTCGGGGGGGAGGCGGCTGCCGTCGGGGCGGATGTACTCCGCCCGCAGGGTGATGTCGGCGGGTTCCTGTATCTCCGCCACAAGGCTGTTCGCGCCCATGGCGTGGGGCAGGCCCGCCGGGATGAAAATGACGTCGCCGGGGGCGATGGCGAACTGATGCAGGCAGTCCAGAATAGCCGCCGTGTCCTGTTTTTCAATCAGGGCCAAAAAGCTCTCTCTCGTCACGCCGGGGCGAAAACCCGCCCAGATGTACGCCTCGCCCTCGGTGGCCAGCACATACCATGCCTCGGTCTTGCCGTGGGGCCAGCGGAAGTATTTTTCCGCTTTGGCCTTGTCCGGATGGGCCTGCACCAGCAGGCGCTGACTCGAGTGGAGCAGTTTTAAAAGATAGCCCGGGTCCGCCCCGAAGGCCGCGGCGTGGGCGCTGCCCAGAAAGGCCGCCGGGTCCTTTTGCAGTTCCTCGGCAAGGCAGCCGCCGCCGTCTTCCGGCAATATGTAGGAGCGGCTGTCCGCCGCGCCGGGCAGGGTGGACTGCACCACGCTGGCCACCCACATCTGGCTGGCGCCGGGCACAGCCCCGCGCTCAAGGCCCAAAAAGGCGTCGATCATCTCGCCGCCGGGCAGCAGGTAGTTCACACGGTTTGCCGCGAGGCGGAAGGGCCGGGCCGAAAGGCCGCTCATCTGCCCTTGGCGCCGGGCTTGCCCAGCGCCGCGAACATGCTGCGCTTATATTCCTCCACGCCCTCCTGGTCGAAGGGGTCCACTCCCAGCAGCCGGCCGCTGAGGGCGCAGGCCACCATGAAGAAGTAGTAGACCAGGCCGAAGGTGCGCTCGTCGATGCGGGGCAGCCGCAGCACCGTGCAGGGCACCCCGCCGGCGGCGTGGGCATGGATGGTGGCCTTTTCCGCCGCGCGGTTGATGTTGGCAAAATCCATGCCGTCCAGATAATCGAAGGCGTCGCCGAAGTCCGGGTCCGGCTCGATGACCACCGAAGCGCCGGGGTCGTCCACCGCCAGGAAGGTCTCGGTCATGAAACGCAGGCCGTCCTGCATGTACTGGCCCATGCTGTGCAGGTCCTCGGAGTCGATCATGGATGCGGGCAGCATGCCCTTTTTGTCCTTGCCCTCGCTCTCGCCGAAGAGCTGCTTCCACCACTGCTCGGCCCAGTAAAGGCGCGGCTCAAAGGCGGTGAGCATCTCCACCTGGAAGCCCCGGCGGTAAAGCGCGTAGCGCACCGCCGCGTACTCGGCGGCAATGCCGCCCTCGTTTTTGGCCAGTTCCTCTTCCATGGCAAGGCCACCGGCGAGGTACTCGTCCACATCGAGGCCCGCCACCGCCAGCGCCAGCAGGGCCACCGGGGTGAAGGCGGAGTAGCGCCCGCCCACCCGGCGGGGGAAGTGGAGGAAGGTGCAGCCGTTCTCTTTGGCGATCTCCTCCAGACGGGAGCCAACGGTGCCGGTGAGCACCACCCGTTTGGCCATCTCCTCTTTGGAATAGCGCTTTGCCATGGCGGCGCGGAGCACCCGGTAATGGCTGCCCGGCTCCAGGGTCTCGAAGTTCTTGGCGATGACGTTGATGTAGACGCTCTTGCCCTCGATCTTTTGCAGCACCTGGGCCACGCCGTGGGCGGACAGGGTGTTGCCCGCGTAGACGATCTCGGGGCCGCCGGGCTTTTGGATGGCCTCGATCATGGCCCGGGCCGCCTGGTTGGAGCCGCCCACCCCCACCAGCACGAACACGTCGGCGTTTTCGCGAATTTCGGCGGCTTTCTCCTTGATGAGGTCCAGCTGCTGAGCGGCCTCGGCGCAGTGGAACCAGCCGGTGACGGGCCAGTCCTTATCCTCGCTGCCCAGGGCAGCCAGACGGCGGTACTCCGCCTTTGCGTCGGCCAGGGCCGCCTCCACCTCTCCCGGCGCGGCCATGCGGCGGGCGAGGTCGGAATCCAGATTCAGATTCATTGCACTTCCCTCCCTTATTTTCTGCCGCGGCGCACCGCGGTCACAATCTCTTCCAGTTTTCATTATACGGCACAAACGCCGCAAATGCGAGTATGAAAATGCGTCATACTTCAAAAGAAACGCCCCCCGCGGGATGCGGAGGGACGGAGCCGTTCAGCCGGCGATGAGGATATAGGCGCCCATCACAAGCATGAAGGCGTAGACCAGTTTTTTGATACGCTCCAGCGGCAGCGCCCGGAACACCGCAAGGCCCGCGGCGGTGCCCACGGCCAGGCCCGCCAGCGCGGCGCCGGTGCACTGCAGGGCCAGCGCGTCCACGTTGCCCATCCACAGATGCTGGGCCACCAGCCACAGGCTGGTGAGGATGAAATACATCTGGGTGGTGGCGGTGTACTCCTTCTTGTCCTCGAAGGCGGCCAGGTAGTAGACCACGATGGGCGGCCCGCCGATGCTGAACATGCCGGCGGAAAGACCCGCCACGCCGCCGGCGATGAGGCCGGCGGTGAGGGTGGGACGCACCCGGAACTTCGCGGAAAAGAAGATGAAGTAGACGGCCAGCGCCATCAGCGCCGCGCCCAACAGCCGGCGCAGCACCGTGTCCGGGCTGCCGGCCATGATCTGCAGGCCCAGCCAGTTGGTGAAGAAGGAGGCGGCGCAGGGGGCGACGAGCTGCCGCCAGTTGATGGAGCGGCGGTAGCGCACGGCGATGACCACGCACAGGGCCAGGGCGGCCAGCAGCTCCACCACCAGCGCCGTCTTGTAGGGCAAAAACAGCGGCCACAGGGCCATCACGGTGACGGCGTAGCCGAAGCCGGTGGAAGCCTGCACGAAGCTGCCCGCCACCGAGATGAGCCCCACCAGCGCCAGGGTCAGCGGGGCGGTCATTGGGCGGTGTAGACCGTGCGCCCGCCCACGATGGTGCGCAGGACGGTGAGGTCGTCGTCCAGGACCACGAAGTCCGCATCGCAACCCGGGGCGATGCGGCCCTTGCGGGCCAGGCCCAGCAGGGCGGCGGGGTTTTCGGTGAGCAGCGGCAGCACCTTTTCGGGGCCTTCGCCGGTGAACTTTACCAGGTTCTTCAGCGCCTGGCCGGTGGTGAGGGTGCTGCCGGCGCGGGTGCCGTCGGAGGCGAGCTTCGCGTCGCCGTCCTCCACCACCACGTCGTTCACCCCCAGCTTGTAGTTGCCGTCGGGCAGGCCGGCAGCCATGATGCTGTCGGTCACGGCCACCACCCGATCCCAGCCCTTGCACTTGAGCAGCAGGCGCACGCTGGCGGGATGCAGGTGCCGCCCGTCGCAGATGGCCTCGCAGTAGACGTCGCTCTCCAGCACCGCGCCCATGATGGCCGGCTGATGCTGGTGGAACAGACGCATGGCGTTGAAGGTGTGGGTGGCGCTCACCGCGCCGTTCTCAATGCACTCCATGGCGGTGTCGTAGTCGGCGCCGGAGTGGCCGATGGCCACCTTCACCCGGCCGGCGATGTCCCGGATCATCTCCGGCACGCCCGCCACTTCGGGGCTCACGGTCATGTACTTCACCGCGCCCACGCCCGCCTCTTCGTACTTGGCGAAGAGCTCGGCGGAGCCGGTCTGCAGCAGATGCTCGGGCATGGCGCCCTTGTACTGGCTGGCCAGGAAAGGCCCTTCCAGATGCACGCCCAGCAGCTGGGCCCAGTCGCCCTGCCAGGCCATGGCGGCCTTGGCCTGATCCAGGCACCAGAGAGTCTGCTCGGGGGTGTCGGTGAGCACGCTGCACAGCCAGCCGGTGGTGCCCTGGCTGGCGAAGAAGTGGCCGATGGTGCCGTTCAGCTGCTCGGTGGTGGCGGCGTTCACGTCCACCCCGGCCGCGCCGTGGGTGTGGATGTCGATGAAGCCGGGGGCCAGCCGTTTGCCGGAAAGGTCCAGCCGGGGGCAGTCCGCCGGGGCGTTCACCTTTTTGGCCAGCTGGGCGATGCGGCCCTCCTGCACATACACTTCACGCTGCACAAAGCGGCCGCCGGTGTAGACCAGCGCGCCCGTGATAACAAGCTGTTTCATGGTCCTTCCCTCCCCTGTCCTGTTTCAGAACGGCTGCTGCGACGCGTTGGCGTTGGCAATGACCATGGCGTCGGGATGGCGCTGGATGAGGGTGGCCGGGAAGTGGGCGCTCACCTCGCCGTAGGCGGTCTGACGCACCACGGCCCGGTGCCAGTCGCGGAAGACGCCCAGGCGAATTTTCTTGGCGCTCAAAATCTGCTTCATGCCGATGGTCACGCACTTGCGGGGCATGGCGTCGATGGCGCCGTTGTAGTCACCGATGGCGTTGGTGGTGCGGGTCTCGCGGCTGATGGTCAGCACGCGGGTGGGCAGGGCGGCAAACTCGTCGGCGGTCAGCTCGTCCTGGGGCTCGTTGAAGGCCAGGTGGCCGTTGATGCCGATGCCGCCGAAGGCCACGTCCACGCCGCCAAGTTCATCGATGACCCGCTGGATGTGCTCGGGGTCGTGGGGGTCGGGGAAGATGCGCTGCTCTTCGGGCATCAGCAGTTCGGGGTCAATTTTGGTGTAGACGGTGCGGTCCATGAAGCCGCGGAAGCTCAACGGATGGCTCTTGTCCACCCACTCGCCCTCGTCGGTGAGGTACTCGTCCATATTGATGAACCAGCAGTTCTTCAGGCTGATGCGGTCACGGTTGACCAGCCGCACGAAGATGGGGTACTGGCCCACGGGGCCCACGGGGCAGATGAACACGGTGTGCTTGCCGGCGGCGTTGTTCGCCTTGATGGTGTTCACCATCTCCATGGCGATTTCATAAAAGACTTCGCCGGAATCGTCCAGCTTGAGAACGGGGACCTTCGCGTCCTTGCCCAGGTCCTGCGCGCTGATATGGAAGTATTCGTACATGACGGTTCTCCTTTCTTATATCACGAGGGGGCGGCGGCTGCGCCGCCCGGCGTTAAAACAGATGGGAAATGTTCAGCTGGCGGATCATCTCCACAATTTCCTTGGTGCGGGTGCAGCCGAACTTATGTAAGAGGCCCTTGATCTGGGTCTTGACGGTCACCACCTCCACACAGCGGATGGCGGCGATCTCCTTGACCTTTTTGTCCTGCAAAAGCAAGCGCACCAGCTCCCGCTCGGTGGAAGTGAGCTGGGAGACGTTGTTGATGAAAAACAAAAGGCTCTGCTCCGAGCGGCGCAGCCGGTCGTACTCCCGGATGACGGTGGACTGCACCCGCGCGTTGAGCATGGGATGGCCCGCCGCCGCGGCCCGGATGTGGGCCAGCACCTCTTCGTCCTCGGCGCCCTTCACGATGTAGTCCACCGCGCCGGTGGCCATGGCGGTGAGGATCATGCGGTCGGTGTCGTGGGCGGTGAGATAGAGGATGAGGCGGTTCGGGTCGGCGGCGTGAATGGCCTCGGCCGCCTGGATGCCCGCGGAGGTGTTCTCCATCTCAATGTCCATCAGGATCATGTCGCTCTTGACGTTTTTCGCCAGCTCCACGATGCCCGCGCCGGTGGACGCCTCGCCCACCACCCGCATATCGGGCTGGGCGTTGAGCAGCTCGGTCAGGTCCTGCCGCAGCAGGTCAAAATCGTCGGCAATGAGAATGGTGATCATGTTTCTTCCCGCCCCCCTTGATGCTGTTTCTGGCGCCCGGGCACATACCGGGGCAGCATCACCAGGAATGTGCTGCCCTTGCCCTCGGCGCTTTTGATCTGCAAATGCCCCAGATGGCTCTTCACGATCTGACGCACATAGTAAAGCCCCATGCCCCAGTTGTTGTTGGTGTTCCGGCTGGTGTAGAAGGGGTCAAATATCTTCTTCTGCTCGGCCCGGGAGATGCCGGGGCCGTTGTCCCGCACGATGAAGTCCAGCCACAGCCGCTCCGGCTGCACCAGAAGCTCCACTTTCGGCTCGCCGCTCTCGACGCTGGCCGCCTCCCAGGCGTTGGTGAGCAGGTTGTACAGCGCCTCCGCCATATGGGTGCGGTCCGCCAGCACCTGCGCCTGCACGCTCTGGTGCACCTGCACCTTCGCGTCCGGGTATTTCTGGGCCAGCCGCGCCAGGGCCGACTGAATGATCTCCCCCGACTCCACCGGTACCAGCTCGATGTAGCTGACCTTGATGGAGCGGTAAAGCTCTTCCATCCGCTCCAGCATGGAGGCGTTCATCTCCCGCAGGCAGGTGGCCCAGGCGCGCACCTTTTCCAGGTCCGGTTCGGGCTCTTCCAGCTCCTGCTGGAGCTTTTTGTGGGCCACGCGGGCGGCCAGCAGCTGGTTTTTGATGCTGTGGACGAACACCGACGCGCCCATGGAGGCGGTGTCGAACTTGCGCTGGAGGGTGGTGTCCTCCTGGGCCTCGGACTGGCTGATGCGGCTGTAGTGGATCATGTTGAAGGAGCCCAGCCCCACGAAGAACACGGTGCAGGCCAGCAGCGGCAGCCAGCTCCACCCGCTGGACAGCGCGGTGCGCAGATAGTTCAGCGAGCCGAGACGGATGTATTCCGAGACATAGAAGTTATAAATTTGACCGGGGTCCTGGATGGCGTACATGCTGTAGAGCACGGTGACGCTCACCAGCGCCAGCACCACAAGGCGCATGCTGCGCTTGAAGTAGGGGGAGGTGGTGGCGAAGTAGTCCTGCAAAAGCAGGGCGATGGCCGCCAGCACACTGACCACGATCCAGGCAAGGCACACCTGGCGCATGACCACCAGCACCCAGAAGCGGCCGCCCACCACCAGGCGGAACACCGGCGGCCAGTAGTAGACCAGCAGCGCGACGGTGCCCAGAAGGTGGACTCTGCGGATGGCCTTTTCGTGGCGGCGCACCCAGTGAAGGTTGGAGTGGTAGATGCCGAGGCACAGAAGAAAATAAGGAAACAAACTGCGGCCCAAAGCCACCAGATAACCCAGTGTGCCCAGGGGGATGGGCCGGCTCTGGAGCCACAGCTGCAGATCGGGCAGCAAAAACAGGAACAGGCGCTGGGCGGTGTTGTAGCCGCCCATTTTGGCCACATAGGTGACCACGCCGCACATCATCACAACAAAACTGGCGGAAAGACCGCTCAGATAGGCGGAGAGCACGTCCCGCCGGTTGGCCGCCACTATAATGGTGGCGATCGTCATCATCACAAGAACCAAAACCAGCACGGCTGCTTCTCCCCCTTTCGTTTCGTCTCACCGCCATTATACCACAGCCTGCGCGCCGCCGGGGGATTTTTTCACTGCGGCGCGAAAAAAGGGGGCATAAAGTTCTGCCTTTATGCCCCCTTGCAGGTACTATGCGGTTTTATTCAGCTCAGGCGCCGTAGGTAGCGTCCACAGCCTCCTGCATGACGTCGAACAGCACGTAGTCCTCAACGGGAACTTCCGCGGTGATGCGGCCGGCGTCGATGAACACCTTCTGCTGGTTCTCATAGTAGCTCTTCACGGTGCCGTCGGTCAGGCCGGAAGCCACGAACTCACCGGTCAGCCAGTTGCCCTCGCCCACGCAGTCCAGCATGGTCTGCTCGTCGGCTTTGCACTGCTTGGCGACCCACTTGGCCACCTCTTCGATGTTGGCGGCACGGTAGTCCTGAGCCTTCAGCAGAGCGCGGCTGAAGCGGACCAGAACGTCGTGGTTCTCGCTGGCGAACTTCTCGGTGGTGATGAAGCTGGAGGGGAAGGTGACCTGGTCAACGTAGTCGTTGTTGGTGGCCAGGGTCAGAGCCTTGTCGCCCAGAGCGTTGGCGATGGTCATGGTGCTGGGGCTCCAGGTGGCGCAGGCGTCAACGCCGCCGCTCACCATGGCGGTGACCATGCCGTTGGCGTCCATCTCGGTCAGGGTGACGTCGTCCTGGGTCAGGCCGGCGGAAGCCAGGGCCAGGTTCAGGATGATCTCAGCGGAGGTGCCGCTGGAAACGCCGATGGTCTTGCCCTTCAGGTCGGCGATGGAGCTGATGCCCTTCTCGGTGTTGGCAACAACGGCGTCGGCCAGGCTGGTGCAGTCCAGGTGGAAGATCTTGGCCTGGCCCTCGATGCACAGGGCATGGGCGCCGTGGCCGATCTGGGAGATGTCGATGTCGCCGGAAGCCATGGCGGCGATCTCAGCGGGGCCGCCCTGGAACTCGGTCAGGGTGACGTTCAGGCCCATCTCCTCAAAGTAGCCCATGTTCAGAGCGGTGGCCAGCAGGCTGTTGGAACCCATGTTGGGCATGTAGGCAACGCGCAGGTCCACGGTCTCGAACTCTTCGGCGGGCTCGGAAGCGGGAGTGGAAGCGGAAGCGGGCTCGGAAGCCGGGGTGGAAGCAGGGGTGCTGCTGGGGGTGCTGCCGCAGGCGGCCAGGCTCAGGGCCATAACGCCTGCCAGCGCGAGGCTGAGAAGCTTTTTCATATGTATCTTCCTCCATTGTTATTGAACCGGACGGGCACCGCCCGCCTCGTTACGCCGGCAAGGCACACACCTTCTCCGGCTGTTGATGCTTTAAGTATACCCGCCGGAAAAGGCATTGAAAAGTATGAAATATTCTCATACCTTTTCGGGAGAGTTTTTGGGTAATGTGCCAAAACCACTTCCCTTCCCTTGTGGGTTCTGCCGGAGAAATCCCCCTCCGGCGGACAGCGTCCGTTACCATTTGTAACCCCTTGCAGCGCGCAAAAAGCGGCCCCCGCCTGTGTGGCGGGGGCCGTTCTGATTCACGGGTCAGGCCCGTTCACGGTGCATCAATAGCCCCGCTCGTCCTCGTCCTTTTTGCCCAGCAGCTTGCGCAGCACCAGCACCAGGATCAGCAGCACCAGAGCGATGCCGCCGATGGCGATGGGCACAACCGGCAGGCCGCCCTCGGCGTCGGTGCCGGCGGGCTCGGCGGGAGCCTCGGTGGGCGCGGGCGTCGGGGTGGGTTCAGCAGGTTCGGGGGTGGGGGTCGCCTCGGCCGGAGCCTCGGTGGGCGCGGGGGTAGCCGTGGGCTTCGGCCGCGCGGTGGCCGCAGGCTTCGGGGTGGCGGTGGGCGCCGGCACAGGGGTCGGCGTCGGGGTGGGATTCGGGGTCCAGGGCTCCTCCGGCTTCGGAGTGGGCGTGACCGCGGGTTTATCCTGCACGCCGAAGGTGCCGCCCGGGTTCTTCATCACCTGGCTGTCCGGGGTGAGGTAGGCGGTGGGGTCGCTGGAGAAGGTGCCGCCGTCGATGATCTTCTGCTCGTCGGACTTCACGAAGGACGCATCCACCGCGGCGATCTTGCCGCTGAAGGAACCGCCCGTGATGCCCACAGAGACATCCTGTTCGATCTGGTCGGCGTTTTCGGTGGTGTTGCAGTCCATAAAGCGCACCGCATAGTTCTGGCCGCTGGTGAAGGTGCCGCCGGCGATGGTGACATTCAGAGGCGCAGAATCGTAACCGCTGCCGCGGCGGGCGATGACCGTGATCGCATCACCGATGCCGGAGGCGCCGGAGTTTGCACGGAATGCCTCCACCCACTCGCTGGTGGTGATGATGCTGTCTTTGTCGGCATGCTCGGTGCCGCCCTTCAGCGTGCCGCCGTAAACGGCCAGCGTGCCGCTGCAAACTTCGATGGCAGAACCCTTCTTGGAGGTGATGGCGGGGCCGTTGGCGCTGCCCTCGGTGCCGACGGTCAGCTTGCCGGAAGACGGCCAGTAGACAGCGGTGATGTCGGAGACGAGTTCGCCGCCGGTGATGGTGAGGTTGCTGCCGTTTTCACCGCCGGAACGCAGGTTGTTGGTGCTGACGGTGAAGTTGCCGGATTCCAGCTTGCCGCCGGAGATGATCACATTGGCGCCCGCGCTCTCGTTGTTGTATTCCCGGTTGAAGATGGTAACGCAGGACGCGTTCGCGTTCTTCGCAGTAATGCGGCCGCCGGTGACGTTCACGCTGCCGCCATAGGTCACGATGCCGTCGTTGGCTGTACTGCTGAGCGAACCGGCGGTGGTGACATTTCCGCCCACATTGAAAATCAGGCAGCTGCCGTCCCACGAAGTCACCGTGCTGCTCAGCGTGGCGTTGGAAGCAATGTTCAGCGTGCCGGTGTTGGCAATGCCAGAGAATGCTTTGTTCCAGGCAACGACGCCGTTCTGAATGGTGAGGCTGCCATGGTTGACAATGCCCACCATTTTCGCCTTCACGTTGCCTTCCGGATCGTATTGCTGTTCACCCTTCAGGTTCAGGATCTTCCCTGCCAGGTCCAGAGTGACATTTTTGCCCTTGGGAACGACCACATCCTCGGTGGCGTTGGCCAGCAGGGTGATCACATCACCGGGGTTGGCGGCGTTCACCGCGGCGTTGATGGAGGTGTAGTCCACGCCGTTGATCGAGGCCACGGCGGTGGTCTCAGGGGTATCGCCCTTCACGACCCACTCGCCCTTGTCGTTCTTGATGGCGGTGTTCTCAGAGCCGGCGTTGGCAATGTCCTGCTTGCTCGCATCCGAAGCGGAAACGAGTTTGTCGGACGGAGCGCCCTTCACAGTCAGGGTCAGGCTGCTGTTGTCCAGGCCGATGATCTGCACGGGAGCGCTGTTGCCGAAACCGCCGCAGACGCCGCCGTTCACATTGATGGCCTCCACGGTGCCGGAGACAGAGCTGTTATAAATGCCGATGGTGCCGAGGCTGCCGGTGCTGGTGCCCCAGATGCCGCCCACGTTGGCATAGCCGGTAACGCTGGAGTTCTCCAGCTTGCAGTTGATGAACTCCACCCGGTTGGCGGCGTTTGTGTCGCTGATCTGGCCCACGAAGCCGCCCACGCCGTAGCTGACAGGGCTGCTCACCTCGTAGTTCTTCACGTTGACGTTGAGGAAAGTGGTGTTGCCGGTGACCAGGCCGGCCACGCTGCCGATGTAGCTGCTGGTGCTGGTGGTGCTGCCGTCGGCCAGGGTCAGGTTCTGCACCAACGCACCGTTCACATAGCCCAGGAAGCCGCCGCGGTAACCGGATTCGGCCACGATCTTCAGGCCGCTGACGGTGTGGCCGCAGCCGTCAAAGGTGGCGTCGTGGAAAGGCTTGCTCTCGCTGTTGCCGATGGGGGTGAACTCCACGGCGGGCATAACGATGTCATTCGCCAGCTCGATGCGGGCGGGGATGTTGTCGTTATTCCACTCCACCATGCAGGAGACCCACTGGAGCTCC
This sequence comes from Candidatus Allofournierella merdipullorum, assembly GCF_048426865.1. Taxonomy (NCBI): domain Bacteria; kingdom Bacillati; phylum Bacillota; class Clostridia; order Eubacteriales; family Oscillospiraceae; genus Allofournierella; species Candidatus Allofournierella merdipullorum. The sequence continues at coordinate 52,019 of NZ_DBFNWJ010000007.1, read as the reverse complement.
ATGGGGGTGGACACCTTGCACACGCCGTTTTCCACCGTCGGGAAGCCGGTGATGGAGCCGGTGTTGGTCAGCTTCAGCGGGTGTTCCACAAAGCCGTTGGCGCTCACGGTCAGGGTGCCGGCGTTGGTCATGGCGCCTTCCAGAGAGAGGACGCCGTCCACCGTGAGGGTCTTGCCCGCGGGCACGGTGAGGGTGTAGCCGTTCTTAAGGGTCAGCCGGGCGCCGGCGGGAATCTGCACATTGGCGCCCACCGTGATGTTCTTGGGCTGGAGGATGTCGCCGTTCAGGGCGGCGGCCAGCTCCTCGTAAGTATTCACGGTCAGGTCGGTGGGAGCCTGCACCTGCTTGACGGCAAAGCCGCTGCCCTCGGGCACCACCACGCAGCCGTCGCCCAGATACTCGGCGGCGGGCTCATGCCGGAAGGTGCCGCCGGTGACCTCAAAGCGGCCGGTGTACTCGTCGTCGATGTTTTTCAGGTCGACCCGGTCGCCCTCGCAGGCGAAGCTGCCGCCTTTGATGACCGCCTTTGCGCCGTAGCGGGTGGCCACGGCGTAGTCGGTCTTGGAGGTGACTGTGACAGTCTTGCCAGCAGCGGGCTCAATGAGCAGCTGGGCGTCATAGAACATGCCGATGGCATTCACATAGTTGTCGCCGGCCCCAACGGAGCCGCCGGCATAGAAGCTGCCGCCGTGGATGGTGACGTTGCCCTCGGTGGAGATGGCCCGGCCCATGCCGGAGCTGGCGGAGGGCGCAGTGAAGACGCCGTCCTCCACCAGCAGGGTGCTGCCTCCCTGGCCCCAGTAGGCGTTGCGGTTGTAGCTCTCCACCGTACCGTTCAGCACAGTGGCACTGCCCTCGTTTGCAATGCCGCTGCGGCCCACGAGCCTGGTGGTGAAGCCCTCGTCCTGCGCAACGGTGAGCACGGCTCCGGTGCGGTTATTCACTGCCATGCCCCAGGTGCCGGCGCCTTTATCCGCGGCGGCCACCGTACCGTTCTTCACGGTGAGGGTGCCTTTGTTATTGATAACGTCGCCGGTGTTTTCACCGGTCGCGCTGGAAGACAGGGTGAACCCGTTCAGATCCAGCACGATGTTCTTGCCCGCCGGGATCTCCAGGGGCGCGTCCAGCGTGATTTCCGCCCCCAGGGTGACGGTAGTCTCCTTGCCGTCCTCGGCGTTTGCCACCGCGGCTTTCAGATCGTCGGCAGTGGACACAGTGCCGTCCGCCAGAACGACAGGGGCGTCCTCCGCGGCAGGCGTGTTCACCACAGCGGCAGGCTGCTCGGCAGGGGTTTCTGCCGGCTGCACCGTGGACGCGGCCGGAGCGGTCGCCTCGCCCTCCGCGGCCAGCGCCGGGGCCGGAATGGCCGCAACCAGCAGAGCCGCCGCAGCCAGCAGGCTGATCAGGCGTCTCTTCATCTTTCATGACCTCCTTCGCTGTTCGGCCCCGCCCCCCTGTGGGGAGGGAGCCCGAATGCTTCTCTTCCGTATAGCTCCGTATAGCGGAATGATTCTCATTATAACTTACATATACCACATCTTTGTGGTTTTTTTCAACAAAGGCGAACCGGATTTACATTTTTGAAACATAAACGCCCCGGGCCGCGAGGCTCCGGGGCGTTTTGGTGCGGTTTTTCGCTTATTTGCGGACTTCCAGATACTCCTGATACACCTGGCTCCAGATGTAGTTCTTCAGTTCCAGGAAGCGGGGGCTCATCTTGGTCTCCTGGTCGCGGGGATAGGGGATGTCGATGTCCACGATCTCCTTGATGCGGCCGGGGCGGGCGCTCATGATAACGACCTTCTGGCCCAGGATGATGGCTTCGTCCACGTCGTGGGTGATGAAGAAGCAGGTCTTCTGCTCGGTCTCCCAGGTCTTCAGCAGCTCGGTCTGCAGCTGGGTACGGGTCTGGGCGTCCAGAGCGCCGAAGGGCTCGTCCATCAGCAGCACCTGAGGCTCGGCGGCGTAGGCACGGGCGATGGCCACGCGCTGCTTCATGCCGCCGGAGAGCTCCTTGGGATAGTGGTTGGCGAACTTCTCCAGATCAACGATCTTTAAGTATTTGTCCACGATGGCGTCGGCTTCCGCGCCCTTGATGCCGCGCATATCCAGCGCGAACTTGACGTTGTTGCGCACGGTCAGCCAGGGGAACAGGGCGTACTGCTGGAACACCACGCCGCGCTCGGGGCCGGGGCCTTCCACCTTCTTGCCGTCCACATAGACGCTGCCGCTGGTGGGCTCAAGCAGGCCGGCGATGATGTTCAGAATGGTGGACTTGCCGCAGCCGGAGGGGCCGACCACCGTGATGAATTCGTTCTCGTGGATGTCCAGATTGACGCCGTTCAGCGCGATCATCTCGCCATTACGGCCGTTGAACTTCTTGACGACGTTGTCGATCTTGACCTTTACTGCTGCACTGTTTCCTGCCATCCTGTGAGCCTCCTCTCTAAGAACCGAACCAGCTTCTCCATGGAGATGCCGATGATGCCGATGACGATGATGCCCATGAGCACGGTGCCCATGTCGTAGTAGCCGCTGGCCTTCTGGATCATCATGCCCAGGCCCTCGGAAGCGCCGGTCAGCTCGGCGGCGACCAGGGTGGTCAGCGCGGCGGACAGGCCCAGACGGGCGCCGGTGAGGATGAAGGGGGTGGAAGCGGGAATGACCACCCGGAAGAAGATGTCGCGGTCAGAGGCGCCCAGGATGCGGGCCGCCTTGATGAGGGTGACGTCCACGTTGCACACGCCCTGGTAGATGGTGACCACCAGAACCAGGAAGGAGGCGATGAAGATAACGATGATCTTGGAAGGCTCGCCCACGCCGGCGCCTACCATGACCAGAGGAATGTAGGCAAGGGGCGGGATGTTACGCACGAACTGGATCCAGGGCTCCACCACATGGCGGAAGGGGGCGTACCAGCCCATCAGGAAAGCCACGGGGATGGAGGCCACGAAGGCCAGGCAGAAGCCCACGATCACGCGGAACAGGCTGTGGCTGGCGTGATCCCACAGAAGGCCGCTGGAGACCTGTTTGACGAGGCTCTCCACCACCTTGGTGGGAGTGGCGAACACGATGCTGCCTTTTTCGGTGTGGGAGATGATGACCCAGAGCAGCAGCGCGGTGACCAGCGAAATGATGATCCAGACCCAGTTGGGAATGGACGCTACGAACTTGGAAAAGCCGGTTTTCTTTTTCGAACTGAACATAGCGGTTTTGCTTCCTCCTTTTTCAAAGATAGCGCGGCGCGGCGCGTCATTTTCTATCCTTAGGCTACCATCAAATGGCCCCTGTGCAAAGTATGAAATATTCTCATACCAAAAAGAGCGGCGGGCAGGGGGTGTTTCCCCTGCCCGCCGGCAGTGTATCCGATGGTCAGCCCGCCGGGTCGATGTGCAGGCTGCAATGGTCTCCCTCCGCCTCTTTCACCAGCGTGGCGAGGTAGCGGGCGGTGTCCACGCCCTGCTCCCCCGCCCGCTCCACGGCGGCCCAGTCCGGCGAGGCGGCGAGTTCGTCGGCGGCCTCGCGGGTGAGGGCGCCGGCAAAGTAAAGCACGTTCGCCTGGCCCATCGCCCGGCGGAAGGCCGCGGCGTCCTCCTCGCCCAGGGCTTCCACGAACTTGTCCGCGCCGCGGCTGGTGGAGTTTATGGCAAACTGCTCCCGGCCGAAGGCGGAGAAACCCTCAAACACCGGGTCGGTCTGGCCGGTGGCGGCGGCCCAGGCGGTCACGTCGGTGGGCTTCGCCTCATAGTCATAGGCCGCCCGGCCCGCCCCGTCGGGGTCGATGGTGACCCGCCCGGAGAGATAGGGCCACACCGCCAGGCTGCCGGAGGCCACGTCCCACACCTGCCGGCCCCCTTCGCTCTGCCACAGGGCGATGTGCTGGGGGTGCAGATGGCCGCTGAAGGCCAGCTGCCCGCCGTAGTCCGCCAGCAGCTGGGCCATCCGGTCGGCGTCGTAGAGGCGGTAGCCGGTGGTGAACCGCTCGCTGTGCACCGCCAGGTTCTGGTGCATCGCCAACAGGGGCACCGCCCCCGCCTCTTTGCATTGTTTCAGCTGCTTTTCCAGCCAGGTCCAGGTGCCGTCCTGCACCACGCCGCCCACGCAATAGGGAAAGCCCGGCTCGTGGAGATAGTAGGGCTGGGTGTCCAGCATGAAGAGCCAGACCCCGGCGTTCAGTTTGACCATATAGCTGAGGCTTGCCTTGTCCCGGCTGTCGGCGTCGGAAAATCCGCAGTTTTTATAAAGTTCCTCAAACTGTTCCGGCGTGACGAAGTCCGTGGCCGCCCGCTCCCCGCCGAGATAGGTGGAGGCGGCGTAGTTGTTCACGTCGTGGTTGCCGGGCAGCACGTACACCGGCACCCCCGCTTCCACCACCTTGTTCAGCTTTGCCGCCAGTTCCTCGTGGCTGGCCTTTTCGCCGTTGAAGCTCAAATCGCCGGTCAAAATCAGCGCGTCGGGCTTGTCCTCTATCACTTCGGCCAGAAAGGCGTCGGTGATGGGGCGGATGTAGTTCAGCTGACGGCCGTCGCCCTCCTCCACCACACGGGTGAACAGTTCGCCTCCGTCCTCGATGGCCTCGCCCACATAGTGCAGGTCGCTGGCCACCGTCACCGGGGCGGCGGGAGGCACCTCTCGCCCGCAGCCGGACAGAGCCGCCGCCGCAAGCAATGCGGCCAGCGCCGCCGCGAAGGTCTTTTTCATCTTTCTCTCCCCTTTCAGTCAAACAGGCCCCGGGGCAGAAGGATGTCCTCTTTGGGGACCTTTTCCCAGGAAAAACTTTTTACAAGTTCCGCCGCCGCCACGGGTTCGGGCTTTTCCAACAGACCCGCCGCATAGGCCAGCCGGCCCACCACCTCTTCGGCGGTGAAGCGGCTTTGCAGCGTTTCCAGGCTCACGTCCCCGTCCCGCTTGGAGAGCCGCCGCCCGTCCGGGGCCAGCAGCAGGGGCAGGTGATAGAATTCCGGGGCGGGCAGGCCCAACAATTTATATAAGTAGAGCTGCCGGGGGGTGGACTGCAGCAGGTCCGCTCCACGCACCACCTGGGTCACCCCCATCAGCGCGTCGTCCACCACCACCGCCAGCTGGTAGGCGAACACTCCGTCCCCCCGGCGCACCACAAAGTCGCCGCAGTCGGCGGGCAGGGATTCCTCGTACCGGCCCAGGTGGCCGTCGGTGAAGGAGACGGTCTCCTCCCCCACCCGCAGCCGCCAGGCCGGCGGGCGCTGGGCCGAGCGGCGGCGCACTTCCTCCGCAGAGAGGTCACGGCAGGCCCCGGAATAGACGGGGGTGCCGTCCGACCGGTGGGGGGCGCTGGCCGCGTGGAGCTGGCTGCGGCTGCAAAAGCAGGGATAGATAAGGCCCAGTTCCGTGAGCCTTTTAAAATAGGTTTCGTAAATTTCCGAGCGCTCGCTCTGGTAGTAGGGGCCGTTCGGCCCGCCGTCGCTGCCGCCCTCGTCCCACACAAGGCCCAGCCAGCGCAGGTCGGCCTCCAACAGGTCGGCAAATTTGCGGGGGCAGCGCTCGGCGTCCAGATCCTCGATGCGCAGCACCACCCGCCCGCCGGCATGTTTGGCACTGAGCCAGGCCAGCAGGCTGCACAGCAGGTTGCCCAGATGCATCCGGCCGGAGGGGCTGGGGGCGAAGCGCCCGGTCACGGCCGCCATCAGCCGATGGCCCAGCCGTTTTCCGCCGGGGTCAGTTTGGCCGCGTACCAGGCGGCGCAGGCTTTGTGCAGGGCGGCCACGTCGGAGGCCGCGGCGGTCTCCACGCAGGAGTGCATGGCCAGCTGGGGCAGGCCGATGTCCGCCATGGGCAGGGGCACACGGGTGCCCAAAAGGTTGCCCAGGGTGCTGCCGCCGGGCATATCCGGACGGTTATAGTAGGTCTGCACCGGCACGCCCGCGCCCTCGCACACCGCCTTGAACAGGGCGGCAGTGAGGCCGGTGGTGGTGTATTTCTGGTTGGCGTTGAACTTCAGCACCACGCCGCCCCCCAGCCGCACCGGGAAGTCCCCGTCGGCATAAGAAGCGAAGTTCGGGTGGATGGCGTGGCCGTTGTCGGCGCTGAGGGCGATGCTTTTGGCGATGCCCCGGCGGCGCTGGTCTTCCGTCTCGCCCAGGGCTTCGCTTGCGGCGGCCAGCACGTCGGGCAGGAAGGTGCCCAGGGCACCCTGCCGGGTGCCGCTGCCCACCTCTTCGTTGTCGAACAGGCACCACACCGCGCCCTCCTCGGAGGCGGGCGCTTCCAAAAAGCCCTGCAGGGTGGCCCAGGCGCAGGCCAGGTCGTCCAGCCGGGGGCAGAGGATGAGCTCGCCGTTCGCGCCGGCGGTGGTGCCCTCCTGGCGGCAGTAGAGCAGGATGTCCGCGCCCAGGATGTTCTCCACGGCGCAGCCCGCCTCGGCGGCCAGCAGTTCCTCATAGCTGCCCACGGCCTCGCCGGGGGCAAAGAGGGCCTGCATATCCGCCTTGGGGTCGTATTTGTGGCCGTCGTTGATGTTCCGGTCCAGATGGATGGCCGGGTGAGGCATCACCGCCAGGTCCCGGTCAGGGGCGATGAGGCGGGCCTCCACGCCGGCGGCGGTGCGCACCAGCACACGGCCGGCAAGGCCCAGAGGCCGGTCCAGCCAGGAGGCGCGGATCATGCCGCCGTAGCCCTCGGTGAGCAGCATGGTGCAGCCGCTCTTCACCGCCGCGCCCTTCACCCGGTAGGCGGGGCTGTCGGAGTGGGCGGCGGCGATGCGCCAGCCGGCGGCGGGGGCGGCGGGCTGACGCCAGGCGATGAGGCTGGAGCCCTCCCGGGTGGTGTAGTATTTGCCGCCGGGGACCAAAGACCAGCTCTCCCGCTCTTCCAGGCGGGTGCAGCCGGCCTGGTCCAGGGCTTCGGCGGCGGTTTTCACCGCGTGCCAGGGGCTGGGGCTGCGGCGAATGAAGTCAAACAGCAGGGCAGAATCGTTCATAGAGTGTAAGCACCTCGTTTTTTGGCGGGGGCGGCGGCGTTTTGGTTCTCTGACACCGCGCCGCTCCGATTTTTCTTTCATTATACGGCCCGTCCGCTGTGCCGTCAACGGCAGGGCGGCGAGGGCGCAAGGAGGCTTTGAAATGGAAAAGAAGAAACATTCCTTTTGGGCGGTCAGCGCGCTGGCGCTGGGATTTGCCGCGGTGGCGGTGTGTATTTTTCGCCTTGTGCGGCGTATACTAAACACAAAGTAAACTGCGGCACTGCCGTGCGGGAGGAGGCAACGGGATGAGACAACTTTGGCTGATGGTGTGCGCGGCCTTTCTGATGCTGGCGGCCTGCACCGTGCCGGGGGCGGCACCCTCCACGGAGCCCTCCGCCCCGCCGCTGCCCTCCCCCGCCGCCTCGGCGGGAGCCGACTCGCTGCCGCCGGCCTCCGGGGATGGATCGGAGGCCCAGGAGGCGGCAGGACGGCCCGAGGCCGCGCCGGTGCAGGACCCGGAGGGTCTGACGGCGGCGCTGGGGGGCTGCGTCTCCTTCGGCGAGGGAGAGGCGGGGGTGAGCCTGAAAACGGCCATCGCCGCCGCCGACCTGCTGGACTGGGCCGAAGCGAATGCCAAAGACAGCTCCATCGACGCCATGGCGGCCCATCTGGGCGGCTGGCTGGCGGGGCTGGACCCGGAGCGGCAGAGCCAGTTCTGGGCCAACTGGCCGATGGTGGAGGAGCAGGCCTGGGCGATGGTGCGGGACCTGCCCGGCCAGCTGCCGCTGCTGGCGGACGCGGGCGACCCCCAGGGTTACGACCGTTACACCCCCGCCTGTTTCGAGCGGCTGACCTGCGCCGTGGAGCAGTATCTGGAAGAAGATTGAAAACCGCCCCGGAGGGATTCCTCCGGGGCGGTTTGTTTTGGGGCGGAACCGGGAGAGCGCCGCCCGTCCTCCCGCACCCGGCCCGGCAGCCCAGGGGCACCACCCTTAGTGCGCATCAGAACGGACACTTTTCTTCGTCGTGAAAAGTGTCCGAGATGCCGCGTGCGGTGGGGAGGGCCGGGTGGAGCGTTTCCGCAAAGCTATCCTTCTCTTTGCCCGGGCGGCGCGGGGTGTCAGTAATTTGGCGAGGGGTGGCCGCGGCGCTGTCTTCCTCCCGCACCCGGCCCGGCAGCCCAGGGGCACCACCCTTAGTGCGCATCAGAACGGACACTTTTCTTCGTCGTGAAAAGTGTCCGAGATGCCGCGTGCGAGGGTGGGTGCCCCTGGGTGGACGCAAAAAGAGCGCTCCCCTGCTCATCTCCCCCGCCCGCGCAAAAAAGCGGCCCTTCACCCCCCAAAAACACCGGGGCAAAGGGCCGCTTTTTATACAATTTGTAATTTTATTCCAGGTTTATACCAGAATTCACACCTTCACAAGCTCATACTCCCGGGTGCCCAGGCCGATCTTCTCGCCGTGCTCCAGGGCGGACTGCCAATGGGTGATGGGGGCGCTGTCGGTGAAGCGGTCGCCGCAGGAGCAGAAGCCCGGGGTGGCCAGGTTGTCCGCCAGCTGGCTGTCCGGCAGAACGGGCATGTTGTTGCAGGCGTCGGCACAGGCCTGGTCCAGCGCCACCGGGTCGAAGGAGGCGAACATGCCCACATCCGGGATGATGGGCGCGTCGTTCTCCGAGTGGCAGTCGCAGTTGGGGGAGATGTCGATGACCAGATTGATGTGGAAGTTGGGCCGCCCGTCCACCACCGCTTTGGCGTACTCGGCGATGCGGCAGTTCAGCAGCTTGCTGGCCGCGTCGGAGGGGCAGGAGATGGCGTCGAAGTTGCACCGGCCCAGGCACCGCCCGCAGCCCACGCACTTGTCGTGGTCGATGGAAGCCTTGTTCGCCCCGTCGAAGGAGATGGCGCCCTGGGCGCAGTCCTTGGCGCAGGCGTGGCACCCGCGGCACAGCTCCTGATCCACCTGAGGCTTGCCGGAGGAATGCTGCTCCATCTTGCCCGCGCGGCTGCCGCTGCCCATGCCCAGATTCTTCAAAGCGCCGCCGAAACCGGTGGACTCGTGGCCCTTAAAGTGGTTCAGGCTGATGATGATGTCCGCGTCCATGATGGCCCGGCCGATCTTGGCCTCCTTCACGTACTCGCCGCCCGCCACCGGAACTTCCACCTCGTCGGTACCCTTGAGGCCGTCGGCGATGATGACCTGGCACCCGGTGGACAGCGGGGTGAAGCCGTTCTCATAGGCCGCCTCGATGTGCTCCAGGGCGTGCTTGCGCCGGCCCACATAGAGGGTGTTGCAGTCGGTGAGGAAGGGCCGGCCGCCCTGGGCCTTGATGACGTCCGCCAGAGCCTTGGCGTAGTTGGGCCGCAGGTAGGACAGGTTGCCCGGCTCGCCGAAATGAATTTTGATGGCCACGAATTTGTCCTGCATGTCGATGGTGTCCAGCCCCGCCGCACGCACCAGCCGCTGCAGCTTCTGCAGCAGGTTCAGGCCGGGCTTTGCCCGCAGATCGCTGTAATAAACCTTTGCTTTTTCCATCTTGTTTTACACTCCTTACACCAAAAATCAGAATCCCAGAAAGGCCGCCGCCAGAACCACCGCGCCCAGGGCGATGCGGTACCAGCCAAAGACCTTGAAATTGTGCTTTTGCACAAAGCTGACCAGAAAACGAATGGCCGCCACGCTCACCACAAAGGCCACCGCGCAGCCCAGAGCCAGCGCCGCCACCTCGCCGCCGGTGAAGGTGCCGCCGTCGGCCAGGAACTTCACCAGCTTGAGGCCGCTGGCTCCGGCCATCACCGGGATGGCGAGAAAGAAGGTGAACTCCGCCGCCACCGGCCGGGCAAGGCCCAGCAGCAGGCCGCCCACGATGGTGGCGCCGCTGCGGGAGGTGCCGGGGATCATGGCCAGCACCTGCCAGCAGCCGATGATGAGGGCATGGCGGTAGGTCAGCTGGTCCATCCGGCGCACCAGCGGCCGGCGGTGACGGTTCTCGATGAGGATGAAGAACACGCCGTAAAGAATGAGCATGGCCGCAACGGTGATATAATTATAAAGGTGGGCGTCCAGCCAGTCGTCCAGCAGCAGGCCCAGCACCATGGCCGGCAGAGTGGCCACCAGAATTTTGAACCACAGCTGCCACACCGCCGGGCGCTGGTACTTATGGCGCGGGTCGGTGGTGAAGGGCCACAGCCGCGGGAAATACAGCACCACCACCGCCAGAATGGCTCCCAGCTGGATGACCACCCGGAACATGCTCAGAAAAGCTTCCGAATAGGGCAGCGCCAGCAGCTTCTCCGCCAGGATGAGGTGGCCGGTGCTGCTGATGGGCAGCCACTCGGTGATGCCCTCGATGATGCCGTATAAAATGACCTTCAGGTATTCCATCGGTTTTCTCCTTTTGAACTGCGGGGGCTCATGGCCGCCCTTTTCTGTTTTTGCATTATACCACAATTCTTTCCAAAACAGAACCCGCCGCCGCTCCCCTTTCTTTTCCCGGTGCAATCGGGTATAATCGGGGAAGAATTTGCCCTTTGTAACTTCCCGAAAGGAGGCGCTGCCCCATGGTGCGTTTCACGCTGAACAAAAAAGGCTCTGCGGTGGTCTGCCTGTGGGCCCTCATCCCGGGGGCTGCCGCCGCTCCCTTCATCTTCTGGCAGAGCGTCGGCGCGGGCATCGTGTTCGCCGCCTTCTGGCTGGGGCTGTGCCTTGGGTGGCTGCCCGCCCGCCTGCAGAGTTTCGAGGGCAGCGTCACTCTGGGCGAAGTACGCATGAGCAGCGGCCTTTTGTTCAAGGTCAGCCGCCGCGTCCCCACCCGCTGGGTCAGCGCCAGCGGCCGCTTCTCCACGCCCCTTTTGCGCCTGTGCCGCTGCTGTGTGCTGGTGCTGTCCACCAGCGGGTCGCTGCTGGTGCTGCCCGGCCTGTCCGACGAGGACGCCGACAGCCTGCTTTCTTATCTGCAAGGAGGCTGACATGGAGGACATCCGCCTCAAAGGTCATTTCCATATTGTATATATTTTAAAGATTATACGTTACGGCCTGATTTTGTGCATTGTTCCCATGGTGCAGGCGCTGCTGGACTTCGATTTGGAAAGCCTGTACCGGGCGCTGCGGCAGGACGCGGTCATCCTCATCGCCATGGCGGCGCTGGGGGCGGTGCTGTGGCGGCGGGTGGGCTTTGCCCTCACCGACAAGGCGCTGGTGCTGGACACCGGCATTCTGGTGCGCCGCCGGGTGAGCTTTGCCCGCCGGGACATCGCGGTGCTGGAACAGGCCCGGCCGCTGTGGCTGCGCATCGCCGGGGCCAGCCGGGTGACGGTGTACATGGCCCGGGGCCGGGGCGCCAACAAGGCCACCTTCTACCTGCCCCGGCGGCAGGCGGCGGCGCTGGCGGAAACGCTGCTGCCGGTGAACTCCGAGGCGGTGCTCTTCGCCCCCACCCGGGCGGAGCGGGCGCGGCTGACCATGCTCAGCGCCAACATCGCCGCCACCGGCGCGCTGGTGCTGGTGAGCCTGCGGCAGACCCGGCGCATCCTGGGCGCGGGGCTGGAGCAGAAACTGAACGACCTGGCCCTGGGCCAGCTGGCCCAGGTGGAAAAGCTGCTGGAGCTGGTGCTGCCCGCCGGCGCTGCCTGGCTGGTGACGCTGGGCTTCGCCCTGTGGGGGGTGGCGCTGTTCTGGTCGCTGCTGTCCACGGCGGGGTTTAGGGTGTGCCGCAGCGGCGGCGTCATTCTGGCCAAGGGCGGCCATGTGAACCACACCGAGCGGCGCATCGCCGCGGCGGCCATCAGCGCCTGCGACGTGCGCCTCACCCCGGTGGGGCGGCTGCTGGGCCGGCGGGCGGTGTATCTGAGCGCGGGCAGCTACCGGGGCGGCGACATCCCGGTGCTGGTGTGCAAGCCGGGGGCGGCGGCGCTGGTGCAGGCGCTGGTGCCCCAGTTCTCCCCCGCGCCCTACGCCCCGGAACTGCTGGCCGGACGCAGCCTGCCGGTGTTTTTGTGGAAGGGGGGCGCGTCCTTTGCCTTCTGCGCCGCCCTGATGGGGGTGAGCCTCTGGCGGATGCCCCGGTTCACCCCGATGCTGGCCCTGCCGCTGCTGTTCTGCCTGGGGCTTTTGCTGGCGGGGCTGGAGGCCTGGATCACCGAGGGCGTGTGGCAGGCCCCCAATGGCACCTTGGCGATGCAGTTCACCCGGGGCTACACCCGGCACACGGTCTATCTGCTCACGGCGGATTTTTCCCTCACCTGCCGCCAAACGCCCTTTTCGGAAGGGGTGGGCCGGTGCGATCTCATCGCCCGCCTGCCCTGCCGCGCCAAGGTGCGGGTGCGCCAGGTGAAGCACGCCCGGGCGGTGCGGCTGAAACTTGTACCCTGACGAGAGAAAGGAAGTCGAAACAATGCGTTACGATACTGTGGTATTCGATCTGGACGGCACCCTGCTGAACACCCTGCAGGATCTGGCGGACGCGGCCAATTACGTCTGCCGTGAGAACGGCTGGCCGGAGCACACGCTGGACGAATACCGCTATTTTGTGGGCAACGGCATCCCGAAGCTGTGCCAGCGATTCGTGCCGGAAACGGCCCGGGACGAGGCCAGCCAGAAAGAGGTTCTGGCCAAATTCAGCGCCCGGTACGCCGCCCACAAGGAGGACACCACCGCCCCCTACCCCGGTATTGAAGAAATGCTGGACCGGCTGACGGCGGCGGGGGTGCGTTATGGCGTGCTCACCAACAAGGAGCACACCCTGGCCCAGGGAGTCATGGAGCACTATTTCCCCGGGCGGTTTGCGTTTGTGCAGGGGGCGGTGCCCGGCGTGCCGGTGAAGCCCGACCCCACGGCGCTGCACCGCCTGCTGGAGCGGATGGGCGCGGAGGAAGGCCGCACCCTCTTTGTGGGGGACAGCGACGTGGACATCCACACCGCCCACAACGCCGGTCTGCCGGGTGCGGGTGCGCTGTGGGGCTTCCGCACGAAAGAAGAACTGACGGCGGCGGGGGCCGAGATGCTGGCGTCCAGCCCCGCAGAGCTTGCCCGGTACATCCTAGGCGAGGTACATACCGGGGAGGCCCGGGAATGAACGGCCTGCTTCTTGAAAGTCCGGTGGGCCCCCTCTGGCTCACGGCCCAGGGCGGCGCCCTCACCGGCTGCTGGTTCACCCGGGGGCGGTTTCTGCCCCCCATCCCCGCCGAGCCGCCCCGCAGCACCCACGACCCGGTGCTGGCCGAGGCGCAACATTGGCTCGCGGTCTATTTTTCCGGCCGGGACCCCGGCCCCACTCCGCCGCTGGCGGCGAAGGGCACGGATTTTCAGCAGGAGGTTTGGCGGCAGCTGGCGGCGGTGCCCTACGGCGCGGCCACCAGCTACGGCGCGCTGGCCGCGCCCCTTGCGGCGGCCCGGGGCATCCCGAAGATGAGCGCCCGGGCGGTGGGCGGCGCGGTGGGCCGCAACCCCATCTCCATCTTCCTGCCCTGCCACCGGGTGCTGGGAGCGGACGGCCGCCTCACCGGCTACGGCGGCGGGCTGGAAAACAAGATATTTCTTCTGCGGCTGGAGGGCATTCCCTTCCGCCCTTGAAAAGGAGGCTCTGCCATGGAATGGCTGGACGGAAAGCCCCGCTGCCGCTGGGCGAACCCGAAAAACCCGGCCTACATCGCCTACCACGATGAAGAGTGGGGCGTGCCGCTGCACGACGACCGGGCCCTGTTTGAGCTGCTGATTTTGGAGACCTTTCAGGCGGGCCTGTCCTGGGAGTGCGTGCTGAACAAGCGCCCCGCCTTCCGCCAGGCCTTCGAGGGCTTTTATCCCGAGCAGGTGGCGGCCTTCGACGAGGAAAAGCAGGCGCAGCTGACCCAAAACGCCGCCATCATCCGCAACCAGCGCAAGATCAGGGCGGCAGTAAAGAATGCGGCGGTGTTTCTGGACATTCAAAAGGAGTGGGGCAGCTTCGACGCCTGGCTCTGGCACTGGACCGGGGGCAAGCCCGTCATCGAGTACGGCCCGGCCTTTTCTCCCCTCTCGGACGAAATTTCCGCCGACCTAAAACGCCGGGGCATGTCCTTCGTGGGCACCACGGTGGTCTACGCCTACCTGCAGGCGGCGGGGGTCATCAACGGCCACGAGCCGGGGTGTTTTCTGGCTCCGTGAGGGGCGGTTCAATGATTTTCGTTGACGCGCGCCGCCCCGGTGTGGTATAATTAGGGTACCCCTTTCGGGGGACGAAACAACAGAATATCGGAAATGGCACATTGGTCGACGGGACCAGTGTGCCATTTTTTCATTTTTCGTCCAGCGAAAGGAGACGCTTATGACCCGCATGATCGAATACGAAGGCATTCCCTGCAACGTGTACACCACCTCCGAAACCACAGTGGCCCCGGGCGGGCCGGACCTGCCCAATGAAACGGTGATCTACGCCGCCTGGCGGTGGCTGGGCCACTGCAACGTCCTCTTCCATCCTCTCACCACCCTGTGCCTCGCCTTCCGGCGCGGTCTGGTGCGGGGGCACACCCAACAAATCGAGGTGAGCCTGCCCGCCCGGGCCGCCCACCTTCCCTCCGACGACCGGCTCCACCTGCTGCTGGTCCTCTCCTGTGAGGGCGTCTGGATCAAGCAGGTGGTCTTTTCTCCCCGCACCCTGCTGGCCGGCCTGCCCGGCCGCGTGCGGCGTGTGGTCTTTCACTGAGCAGAAAAAACCAGCAGATGCAACACCCGCGCATATCCTTTTTCCATGGAAATCCAGAGCTAAATTTAATTGTATGTCCTTTTCTAAAGCGAGCGAGCGCAGTGCTCTGTCCTTTTTTGTGGTATAGTAATACTAAACTGCTTATTTTATCCCGGGAGGTAATTATGGCCAGATTGATAACGGGCGAAAATGATTTGGCTGCGAAATATCCCAACTTGGCAAGCGAGTGGAATTACGAAAAAAACGGCAATTTAACTCCACACGATGTAACTGCTGGCAGCAGAAAAAAGGTTTGGTGGCTTTGTGAAAAGGGTCACGCCTATGAGCAGTCTATTATTAAACGCACCAATCGAGGATATTCTTGTCCCTACTGCTCAGGTCATAAAGCGTTAAAAGGATTTAACGATCTTTCAACCGTAAATCCTCGCTTGGCAAAAGAATGGCACCCCATAAAAAACGGTGATCTGACTCCGTTCGACATAACAGCAGGAAGTGGGAAAAAAGTATGGTGGTTATGTCCGCTGGGACATGAATATCAGGCTACAATTCACGATAGAACCAGTGATGATACCAGATGCCCCATTTGTAACGCAAAGAGTCAGACTTCCTTTCCGGAGCAGGCCATTCTTTTCTATGTAAAAAAACTATATCCTGATGCGATCAACAGATATAAAGAAATATTCGAGCATTCCATGGAGTTGGATATTGGAAATGTCCGGACTGTGGTCATGAGTGGCAATGCAGCATTAATAGTATGACACGGCCAGGAAGACACGGCTGTGCGGTGTGTTCTAAAAGCCGGCGTGGAATTTCTTTTACCAAACAGGTTGTAAATCGAGTAGGTTCACTCGCCGAAACGATGCCCGATTTGGCAAAAGAATGGCATCCGACGAAAAACGGAACACTGTCTCCGAATGATATCTCAGCAGGGCATTTTAAGCCCGTTTGGTGGCGTTGCCTGCGATGCAGTCATGAATGGGAGGCCAGTCCCAACAATCGAAAGAAAGGTTCCGGCTGTCCCTGTTGCAGCGGGCGGGTTCCCAAAAGCGGAGTAAACGACTTGGCAACCTTATACCCCGAGTTGCTGAAAGAGTGGGACTTTCACAAAAATACAAACTTGGATCCGAAGCAGCTACTTCCTGGAAGCGGAAAAAAGGCATGGTGGAAATGCTCCAAATGTGGGCATGAAGGCAAACTGCTATTACTTACCGCACAAAAGGATCTGGCTGCCCAAAATGTTCCAGAAAAAAGCGTCACGATGATTGACTTCTATTTGAGCAGAAACTTTTATCGGTGAGATTAAACTTTTTATTAACCTCCAAATGCTTTCTCTGTCAATCAATCAAAAACGACAAACTTGTTTGGCCCGTTACAAATAAATGGAAGAGGCGCAGAGATTTCTGCGCCTCTTCCTCATTAAATCCGAACCCCTCGCCCGCCGGTCTAATCCGGGATATAGGGAAAGCCGGCAGACGCAAAAGCGTCTGCCGGCTTTCTGGTGACCCGTCCGGGAATCGAACCCGGGTTACCGCCGTGAAAGGGCGATGTCTTGACCTCTTGACCAACGGGCCATATTATACAAGGCTTAGCTACGACAGCAAGCAAACACATCGTCCACTACTGCGGGCGACCCCCATGTATCGTAGCTAAACCTTGTATCTGGTAGCGGTAACTGGATTCGAACCGGTGACACTTCGGGTATGAACCGAATGCTCTAGCCAACTGAGCTATACCGCCATATTCAGTTGCACCTGTTTGAAAGGCGCTTTTATATTATACTGAAAGAGTGAGGGCTTGTCAATACTTTTTTGGGCAGAAACAGTGCGGGGGCGGCAAAAATTTGCCGCCCCCGCCGTTTTTCACTTCTGCTCGGGCACCAGCAGCTCCTTGCCGCCCATGTAGGGCCGCAGGACCTCGGGAATTTTCACCGTGCCGTCCGCCTGGAGGTTGTTCTCCAGGAAGGCGATCAGCATGCGTGGAGGCGCCACGCAGGTGTTGTTCAGGGTGTGAGGCAGGTAGTTGCGGCCGTCCTCGCCCTTCACGCGGATCTTCAGCCGGCGGCTCTGGGCCTCGCCAAGGTTGGAGCAGCTGCACACCTCGAAGTACTTCTTCTGGCGGGGGCTCCAGGCCTCGATGTCGCAGCTCTTCACCTTCAGGTCAGCCAGGTCGCCGGAGCAGCACTCCAGCTGGCGCACGGGGATGTCCAGGCTGCGGAACAGCTCCACGCTGTTGCGCCACATCTTCTCGTACCAGTCCATGCTCTCCTCCGGCTTGCAGAGCACGATCATCTCCTGCTTCTCAAACTGGTGGATGCGGTAAACGCCCCGCTCCTCCAGGCCGTGGGCGCCTTTCTCCTTGCGGAAGCAGGGGCTGTAGCTGGTGAGGGTCAGGGGGAGCTTGCCCTCGGGGATGATCTGATCCACAAAGCGGCCGATCATGGTGTGCTCGCTGGTGCCGATGAGGTAGAGGTCCTCGCCCTCAATTTTGTACATCATGGCGTCCATCTCGGGGAAGCTCATAACGCCCTGCACCACCGCGCCGTGCATCATGAAGGGCGGGATGACATAGGTGAAGCCCTTGTTGATCATGAAGTCGCGGGCGTAGGCCAGCACCGCCTCGTGCAGGCGGGCGATGTCGCCCAGCAGGTAGTAGAAGCCGTTGCCGGCCACACGGCGGGCGCTGTCCAGATCGATGCCGCCGAAGCTCTCCATAATTTCGGTGTGGTAGGGAATGTCAAACTCCGGAACCACAGGCTCGCCGAAGCGCTGCACTTCCACGTTGCAGCTGTCGTCCGGGCCGATGGGCACAGAGGGGTCGATCATGTTGGGGATGACCAGCATGATGTCGCGAATCTCGCCCTCCAGCTTCTCCTCCTCGGCCTCCAGCTGGGCCAGGCGCTGGGCCTGGGCGGTCACCTTGGCCTTGGCCGCCTCGGCCTGGGCCAGCTTGGAGGGGTCCTTCTTGGCCTGGCCCATCAGCATACCCACCTGCTTGGAGAGGGTGTTGCGCTCGGCGCGCAGGGCGTTGGCCTCGGTCATCACCGCACGGTTTTTGGTGTCCAGCTCGATGACCTTGTCCACCAGAGGCAGTTTCTGCTCCTGGAATTTCTTCTTGATGTTCTCCTTCACGGCGTCGGGATTTTCCCGCACAAATCGAATGTCCAGCATGTCGCTACTCCCCTTTTACTTGTTTTCTTCCTTATTGTAGCCGCCCAGCAGATTCGCAAAGGCGCTCAGCTGCTCGTCCGAGTAAAAGTGCACCGTCAGGCTGCCCTGACCGTTTTTGTAGTCCACCTTTACCTCGCTGCCCAGCACTTGGCGCAGGGCATATTCCACCTCGCCCGCCAGCGCAGGGCGCAGAGGCTGGGGTTTGGCCGGTTTTTCCGGCTTTACCAGTTTTTTGCACAGCGCCTCGGTCTGGCGCACGTTCAGGTTCTGCCCCACCACCGCTTCGGCGGCCTGGCTCTGCAGTGCCGCGTCCGGCAGGCCCAGCAGCACCTTGGCATGGCCGGTGGAGAGCTTGCCCTCCTTCAAAAAGGTCAGAACATCCTCCGGCAGGTTCAGAAGGCGCAGGCTGTTGGCCACCGCGCTGCGGCTCTTGCCTATTTTCTGGGCCGTCTGCTCCTGGGTCAGCTCGCACCGCTCCATCAGCTGGCGGTAGCCCATGGCCTCCTCCACCGGATCCAGGTCTTCACGCTGGAGGTTCTCGATGAGCGCCAGCTCCATAGCCTCGGCGTCGGTGACGTCCTTGATGACCACCGGCACTTCGGAAAGGCCCGCCAGCCGCGCGGCCCGCCAGCGACGCTCGCCGGCGATGATTTTATAGGCCCCGCCGGCCGCCGCCCGCACCGCGATGGGCTGCAGCAGGCCGTGGCGGGCGATGCTGTCCGCCAGTTCGGAGAGGGCCTGCTCGTCGAAGTCCTTGCGGGGCTGGTCCTTGTCCGGCTCGATTTCCCGCAGGGGCAGGGTGCTCACCGGCCCGCCCACGTCCCGGGCGGCGTCCTCGAAGAGGCTCTCCAGCCCCCGGCCGAGGCCTCCCTTTTTCACTGCCATCCTATTTTCCCCCTTTTACCGGTTGTTTGCAAGGAATTCGGCGGCCATTTCGCTGTAGGCCTCGCACCCCTTGCTCACCGGGTCGTAGTAATTGATGGGCATGCCGAAGCTGGGCGCTTCGGAAAGCCGCACGTTCCGGGGCACGGTGGTCTTGTAGACCTTGTCCCCGAAGAACTTTTTCACCTGCTCCACCACCTGCAGCGTCAAATTCAGACGCCCGGCGTACATGGTGAACACCACGCCCTCGATCTCAAGGTAGTGGTTGTACATCTTGCGCACGGTTTTGAGGGTGCTCATCAGCTCGGACAGGCCCTCCAGGGCGTAGAACTCGCACTGGATGGGGATGAGCACCGAATCGCAGGCGCACAGGCCGTTGAGGGTGAGCAGATCGAGGCTGGGCGGGCAGTCGATGAAGATGAAGTCGTAATTGCCGGCCACCTGAGCCAATGCCTGACGCAGGCGGCTTTCCCGCTTGGGCAGGTTCACCAGTTCCACCACCGCGCCGGACAGCTGGATGTTGGAGGGGATGAGGTCCACCTTGTACTGGGTGGGAATGATGGTGTCGGCAGCCTTTGCCTCCCCGATGAGCAGCTCGTAGACGCTGGCCTGGACGTTTTTCTTGGAAACGCCGTAGCCGCTGGTGGTGTTGCCCTGGGGGTCCAGGTCCACAATAAGGACTTTTTTGTCCTGGGCGGCCACACAAGCCGCCAGATTGACCGCCGTGGTGCTTTTGCCCACGCCGCCCTTTTGGTTCGCAACCGCGATGATCTTGCCCACGTTTGTTCTCCTCTTGTTCAGTGTGCTGATGCGCCGGCAAAGCCGCCGGCCCCGAAAAAAACGGGCTGTGCCTGTTATTATAGCACAGCCGGGCCGCTTTTGAAACGGGCAATATCTTGTGGTCGGGCCAAAAAAGCTCCTATTTGCGGGGTGTTTCTCTATATGTAGTGTCCAATGGCCGGCGGCTCGAAGAGTTTTTTGCGGAAATGTTCCACGTGGAACATTGTTTTGGCGGGAAGTTTGCGGTTTGAATGTTCCACGTGGAACATTTTGCGTCGCTCTCCGCTGCCCCTCTTTGCAAAGGCTTTCCTTTTTACTGGGGGATGATATACTTCAAGCAGAATCACAAGATAAGGAGGTCGCCCATGAATATCCGCATTGGTACCCTCTGGCGCGTGCCCGTGTTCTGCCTTCTGTCGAGTCTTGCTTGCTACTGGCTGACCATTTTTCCGGGCGCACTGATTTATGTAAATCGCACCGTCGGCGAAAACGGCACCATCGAAGTCTCCACCGACCCCGTGCGCTCTGTGCTGTTTCAGGCAGTGCTGATTTTTGCTGTTCTGCTGGCGGGCGGACTGTGGGCTTTCCGCTCGATGACGCGGCGGGAAATTGCGGCTTCGGCAGCGCTGCTGATTTTGCCGATGCTGGCCATTGTTCTGGCCCAGCTTTTCCTTCCCTCCTTTCCGCTGGAGGTCAGTCTCTTTCTGTCCCGGTTTTACTGCTGGACCGGAAACCTTGCGTCTCTTTTGATGCAGCTTTCCCTTCCCCTGCCCGCCGCCACCATTCTCGCCCAGTTTGCGCCGCTGCTGTTCATTCCCTTTGGACGGCGGGTAGCCTGACCTCTTCGATTTTGCCCCGGAGTTTTCTCCGGGGCTTTT
This sequence comes from Candidatus Allofournierella merdipullorum, assembly GCF_048426865.1. Classification (NCBI taxonomy): domain Bacteria; kingdom Bacillati; phylum Bacillota; class Clostridia; order Eubacteriales; family Oscillospiraceae; genus Allofournierella; species Candidatus Allofournierella merdipullorum. The sequence continues at coordinate 31,697 of NZ_DBFNWJ010000007.1, read as the reverse complement.
TTCATTGTTCCACGTGGAACATTTGCACGCAAAAACCCGGAGCCCCCGCCGCAGTGCGCGGACGAAGGCTCCGGGATTGTTAAGGGCATGAAAATGGTTGTGGCAAAGGCTTGTCCGCTGCTTAAGCCGAGCAGCCCGCGCCGGCGGTCTTTTTGGCAGGCTCGGTGGGAATGCGCACGGTGTACTCCACAAAGCCCTCCCCTTCCCTGCGGGTGGTGCGGGCGGGCACGCCGGCATCCACCATCAGCCGCACCGCCTTGTTGATGGTGTTCACGAAGATGCGCACGTCCCGCACCATGGGCACCGGGCGGCGGCGGGCGGGCTTTTTCTGCTCGAGGCACTGCTCCACGTACTCATCCGCCTGGCGGGCGTTCATCTTCTTCTCCACAAAGCGGGCCAGCGCCCGGCTGCGCTGCTCGGCTTCCGGCAGGCGAAGCACCGCCCGGGCGTGGCGCTCGGTGAGGCCGTTGGCGATACAATAGTTCTGCTGCTCGTCGGAGAGAGCCAGCAGCCGCAGCTTGTTGTTCAGGGTCGGCTGGGCAATGCCCAGCCGCTTGGCTGCCTCCTCCTGGGTGCAGCCCCAGAGGGTGATGACCTCCCGGATGCCCCGGGCCTGCTCGAAGGGGTCGAGGCCCTGGCGCTGGATGTTCTCAAGTAACCCCAGCGCCGCCGACTGGCTCTCGTCCCGCTGGGTGAGGATGGCGGGTATCTCCGCAAGGCCCGCCAGCTTGCAGGCCCGCAGCCGCCGCTCCCCCGCCACCAGCTCGTACTCGCCCTTTTCCCGGCCCGGGCGCACGCTCACCGGCTGCAGCAGGCCGTTCTGGGCGATGCTGAGGGCAAGGCGGGCAATTTCCTGCTCGTCAAAATGGGTGCGGGCCTGGTGGGCCGAGGGGACGATCTTCTCCACCGGCAAAAGCAGCACCTTTCCCTGCACCTTCGGTCTCGCGGTCAGCATGGGGCATTTCTCCTTCCCTGGGGCGGGCGGACGCAAAAAAACGGACGCCCGCGGCTCATTTTCCCTTCCTGCAAGGCAAGGCGGGCTTCTTCGCCCTCCTTCCCTTGCAGGGAAAGTATACCACGAACATCCGATATTTTCCAGTATTTTCCATTTACACCAAGCGACGGTATCCGCCCTTTGGCGGGTCACTTCAAGGGGGCTTTTGCGATCTTTCCGCCGTTGCGGGGGTAAACGGTCGAAGTGTGCGAAATCTTTTCGCACAAAATCAGGCACCGCTCGTCGCCGCCGGGCAGCTTCAGACGGGAAGTCTCCTTCCAGGCGCCGCCCAGTTTGGCGATGGCGTTTTTGGCGGCGGCCAGTTCTTCCTCGCCGCTGGCTCCTTTCAGGGCGATGAACACGCCCCCCACCTTCACCAGGGGCAGGCAGTACTCGCTGAGGACCGGCAGGGCCGCCACCGCCCGGGCGCAGGCCACGTCAAAGGCCTCCCGCCACTGTTTGCGGGCCGCTTCCTCCGCACGCTCCTTGGCGAACTCCACGCCGGTAAGGCCCAGCTCGCCGCAGACCCAGCGCAGAAAATCCACCCGCTTGCCGGTGGGCTCCATCAGGGTGAGCTCCAGGTCGGGCTTGTAGATTTTGGCCACCACGCCGGGGAACCCCGCGCCGGTGCCCACGTCCACCAGCTTGCCGGCCACCTCGGGGCGGGCGGCGAAGAGCAGGCTGTCCACAAAGTGCTTGTCCTCGATGCCCTCCGGGTCGGTGATGGCGGTGAGGTTCACCTTCTGGTTGTACTCCACCAGGCATTCGGCGTATTTGTCCAGCTTGTCCAGCATTTCGCCGGTGAGGGTCACACCTTCGGCGGCACACTTGGCCGCAAGGCGCTGTTTGTCGATCATTGGTCGGTTTCCCCTTCCCTTCTTGCTTTGGCATTGGCGGCGGCCACGGCCACCGAGAGAACAGCGATGTCCGCCGGCGACACGCCGGGGATGCGGCCCGCGGCGGCGATGTCCGCCGGGCGCAGTTTTTGCAGTTTTTCCCTCGCCTCCAGCCGCAGGCCCTCCAGCGGCGCGTAGTCGAAGTCGGCCGGGATGGGCTGGCTCTCTAGCCGCTTTGTCTCCCGGATGACCCGCTGCTGCCGGGCGATGTAGCCCTCGTATTTTATCTCGGTGACGATGCGGCCGGCCATGCGGCTGTCCACGCCCTCACCGGGCCCGATGACCGCCGCGATGTGGTCATAGGTCAGCTCCGGGCGGCGCAGCAGCTGGGCCGCCGTGCCTCCCTTTTCCACCGGGGGCAGGCCCTCTTTTTCAGTGACGGCGTTCAGATCCGCCGCCCGCACGGTGGTGGAGGCCAGCCGCTTCTCCTCGGCGGCTTTTACCTCCATCGCCTTTTCAAAGGCGGCCCAGCGCTCGTCGTCCACCAGGCCGAACTTGCGGCCGATGGGGGTGAGGCGCTCGTCGGCGTTGTCCTGCCGCAGGGTCAGCCGGTACTCGCTGCGGCTGGTCATCATGCGGTAAGGGTCCATCACGCCCTTGGTGACCAGGTCGTCCACCAGGGTGCCCAGATAGGAGGTGTAGCGGGGCAGGGTCATGGGCTCTTTGCCCAGCACCGCCAGGGCGGCGTTGGCGCCGGCCAAAAGGCCCTGGGCCGCCGCCTCCTCGTAGCCGCTGGTGCCGTTGAACTGGCCCGCGCCGTAAAGGCCCGCCACCGCCCGGCTTTCCAGAGTGTGGCGCAGGGCCTGGGGGTCGATGCAGTCGTACTCGATGGCGTAGGCCGGGCGCATGATTTCAATGTTTTCAAAGCCCCGGATGGTGCGGTACATGGCGATCTGCACGTCCTCGGGCAGGCTGCTGCTCATGCCCTGGAGGTACATCTCCTCCGTGTCCGGGCCGCAGGGCTCCACAAAAATCTGATGGCGGTCCTTGTCGGCAAAGCGCACCACCTTGTCCTCGATGCTGGGGCAGTAGCGAGGGCCGATGCCCTCGATGGCCCCGCCGTAGAGGGGCGAGCGATGGAGGTTTTGCTGAATGACCTTGTGGGTCTCGGGGTTAGTCCAGGCGATGAAGCAGTCCACCTGGTTCTTCACGCCGCCGGGGGGCGTGAGAAAACTGAAGGGCTCCGGCGGCTCCTCCCCCGGCTGACGCTCCAGCACCGAAAAGTCGATGCTGCGCCGGTGCACCCGGGCGGGGGTGCCGGTCTTGAAGCGGCGCATGGGCAGGCCCGCCGCCCGCAGGCTCTCGGCCAGGAGGGTGGCGGCGTGCTGGCCGTCGGGGCCGCTGGGCACACTGGCGTCGCCCACGAAAATCCTGCCGGCGAGATTGGTGCCGGTGCAGAGCACCACCGCCTTCGCGCCGTAAAACCCGTGGAGGCGGGTGCAGACGCCCTTCACCCGGCCGTTTTCAATAAGAATGTCCACCACCTCGGCCTGCTTGATGGAAAGGCCGGGGACGTGTTCCAGATATTCCTTGGTGAACCGGTGGTAGGCCTGCCGGTCAATTTGCGCCCGCAGGGAGTGCACCGCAGGGCCCTTGCCCCGGTTGAGCATCCGGCTTTGGAGGGTGGTGGCGTCGGCGGCCAGAGCCATCACGCCGCCCAGGGCGTCGATCTCCCGCACCAGGTGGCCCTTGGCGGTGCCGCCGATGCTGGGGTTGCAGGGCATGTTGCCGATGCCGTCCAGCCCAAGGGTGAACAGGGCGGCGGAAACACCCAGCCGGGCGGCGGCCGCCGCGGCCTCGATGCCCGCGTGGCCCGCGCCCACGACTATTACATCAAAATCGCCCAGATGGACGAGACCTTTTGTGTCGGAAGCCATTCGTGGCCCCCCTTTCAAACATCAATGTTACTTGCATCGTTACTTGCCCACGCAGAAAGTGGAGAACACTTCCTCCACCACCGCGTCGGAGGCGTCCTCGCCGGTGAGGCGGCAGAGAGCGGAGAGGGCGTCGTCCACGCAGACGCTCACCGCGTCCAGCCCGAAGCCGCCGGCCAGGGCGTTCTCCGCCTCTTCCAGCGCCGCGCGGCCCTCGCAGGCGGCGGCGTACTGCCGCTGGCTCACAAGGCAGGGGGCGCTGGGGTCGAGGTTCGCCACACCCAGCACCCGGCGCACCGCTTCGCCTAAGAGTTCCGCACCCTCGCCCCGGCCCGCCGCCAGAGTGACAATTTCAGAAAAACTGCCGGCAATGGCCGCCGGGTCAAACTGCTGGGGTAAATCGCTCTTGTTCACGATGGCGATGGCCGGCCGGCCGGCGCACACCGCCGCCAGCTGCTTGTCCTCTTCGGTGAGGGGGGCCGAGCCGTCGAACACGGCCAGAACCAGGCCCGCTTCCTCCATGGCGCGGCGGCTGCGGCGGATGCCCTCGGCCTCCACCACGTCGCCGGTGTCCCGCAGGCCGGCGGTATCCCGCAAAGTGACCCGCACCCCGCCCAGCATCACCGCCTGCTCCACCACGTCCCGGGTGGTGCCGGCGATGGGGGTGACGATGGCCCGGTCGAAGCCCGCCAGCAGGTTCAGAAGGGTGCTCTTGCCCACGTTGGGGCTGCCCACGATGGCCGCGTCCACCCCTTCCCGCAGCACGGCGCCCGCGCCGAAATTCTTGATGAGGTCGGAAAGGCCGGCCTCTACTTCTCCCAGGGTGGCGGAGAGGGCCTCCGGCTCCAGGGCGGGCACGTCCTCCTCGGGGAAATCCACCCAGGCGGCGATGTGCCCCGCCAGGGCCACCAGCTGCTGTTTAAACCCCTCGATGCGCTTTGCCAGCGCGCCGTCCAGGGCCGTGCGGGCCAGGGCCGCGCCCTGCCTCCCTGCCGCGCCGATGAGGCTCATCACTGCCTCCGCCTGGGTCAGGTCGATGCGCCCGTTCAGAAAGGCCCGACGGGTGTACTCCCCCGGCCCCGCGGGGCGGGCCCCCGCGGCGATGCAGGCGTCGATGAGGCTCTGGGCCACCACCGGCCCGCCGTGGCAGCTCAGTTCCGCCACGTCCTCGCCGGTGTAGCTGTGGGGCGCGCGGAAGAACAGGGCCACCCCGTCGTCCAGAGGTTTGCCGTTTACCATGAAGTTTCCATAGAGGGCGGTATAGCCCTTTGCGTTTTCCACTTTCTTGGCGGCGTTGTGTGGAAAAAACACTTTCGCCGCCACTGCCAGCGCATCCTCGCCGGACAGGCGCACCACGGCGATGCCGCCCGCCCCGGGGGGAGTGGCCAGCGCCACGATGGTCTCGGCCATGAAAAACGCCTCCTTTTGCCAAACCGCATTTTTGGGTATATCCGATTTATTTTAGCACAGCGCCGCCGAGGGGGCAAGGGGGCGGCGGGACAGGCAGGGCGACCCTCTCCCGTTTCGCCCAAGCCTGCCGCCCTTTTTGCGTCCGCCCGGCAAAGAGAAGAATAGTTTTGCGGAAACGCTTTGCCCGGTTCCTCCCCACCGCACGCGGCATCTCGGACATTTTCCACGCCGACGGAAAATGTCCGTTCTGATGCGCACTACGTGGGGAGGCCCGGGCTCCGCTCTCGGCTGGGCGGTGGCCCGGGCGGACGCAAACAAAGACCGGGTCACATTTTCCCCAAGCCCGCCCAACGGATGTGGAAAACCCCTCTCCCCTCCCAAAAACAAAAACCGCCCGGCCCAAACCGGGCCGGACGGAAAACCTTTGTTCTGTTTTTACAGCTCGATCTTGCCGTAGAGAGCGAAGCCCTCGGCGTCGTCGATCAGCTGGGTGCGCTTGGGCGCCATGGGCGCCGCGCCCTCCTCGCGGGGGGTGTCGGCAAACTCGCGGGCGGGCACGCTGGAACGGTGCTCGCCGCCCTTGCGGCCCTTGTCGCCACGGCCTTTGCCGCCGCGGCCGCCACGGCCGCCTCTGCCGCCACGCTCACCGCGGCGCTCCCGCTCGAAGGCGGTGCCGGCAGCCTGGGGGTCGGTGGGGTAGATGACCACGCGGCGGTCAGCGCCCTCGCCCTTGGACTCGCTGCGCACGCCCTCCATGCCGCTGATGGTGGAGTGGATGATGCGCCGCTCGTAGGGGTTCATAGGGTCCATGGCCCAGCTGCGGCCGGTGCGGGCAACCTTCGCGCCCATCCGTCGGGCAAGGGCCTCCAAGTCCTTCTCCCGCTTGCCGCGGTAGCCGGCCACGTCCAGGCCCAGCTTGATGTACTCGCCGGGCAGCCGGTTGGCCACCAGGCTGGCAAGGTAGGACAGGCTCTCCATCGTCTCGCCCCGATGGCCGATGAGCATGCCCACGTCGTCGCCCTCCACCCGGATGATGCAGGCCTCGCCCTGCTTCGAGGTGGTCACGGTCACTTCGCCCGCGCCCATGGCGGCGAACACCGTCTTGAGGTACGCCACCGCGGCGTCCAGCTTCGCCTGCTGGGCCTCGGTGACCGGTTTCTCCTCCGCAGCCTCCTGGGCGGGAGCGGCGGCTTCTTCCGCAACAACCGGCTCGGCCTTGGGGGCCTCGGGCTCCTTCTCGGGGGCCTTGGGAGCCTCGGGTTTCACCTCCGCCTTCGGCGCGGCGGGCTTCTCCTCCGCGGCGGGGGCCTCGGCCTCGTCGGCGGTGGCCTTCACCTTGGCGGGGGTGGATTTGAACAGCTTGCGGGTGGGCATCTCCAGAATTTCGATGCTCACTTCCTCCCGGGGCAGGCCCAGCTCCAGGCAGGCCTTCTCGGTGGCTTCCTCAACGGTTTTGCCGGCAACGATCACTTCTCGCATGATTCTTCCTCCCCGGTCTTTGCGTTCAGGGGCGTGGTGCGCTCGTCCTTGTACAGCTCGGCGTCGATGGCGCGGGCGCGCTCGATGCGCAGACGGTTCATCTCCGCCTCGGTGACTTCCTTCAGCTTCTCCTCGCCGGTCTTTTCGTCCACGACCTTGACCTGCTTCTTGGCCTTCTTGGCCTTTTTCTTCTCTTCGATCTCGGCGGCCACCTGCGCCTTCATCTTCTCAGGGTCGTACATTTTACGGGTGATCATGCTGGTGATGAGCATCAGCACGTTGGACACGGTGTAGTACAGAGAGAAGGCCACGGGCACGGTGAAGGCGATCCAGACGAACATCAGGCTCATCATCCAGGGCATCCACTTCATGCTGCCCTGCAGCTCCTGGCCGCTGGACTTCATCATGATGATGTTGCTCAGGGCCATGGTGACCACGCTGAGCACCGGGAACAGCAGCAGGATGTTGAAGGCCAGTTCGGGCTTGACGGTGAGGTCCATGCCCATGAACATGACGTTGAAGTTCTTGATGTTCTCCAGCTGCTCGGGGGTGAGCAGAGCGGAGGCCTCAGCGGGCAGAGTGCCCTTCTGCACCATCTGGATGATGGCGGTGTTGGTGGTGTAGGTGTAGGTCATGTCCAGGATGCCGGCGATCTGGGTCAGCACGTCCTTGCTGATGTGCAGGATGTGCTGCAGGGGGTAATAAACCGCCTCAATAACGCCGAACATGATGAAGAAGTTCACGAACATGGGCAGGCAGCCGGCGGTGGGGTTGTAGCCGTACTCCTGCTGCAGGCGCATGAGCTCCTCGTTCTGCTTCTCCCGGTCTTTGGCGTACTTCTTCTGGATCTCCTCGATCATCGGACGGTACGCCGCCATGCGGGCGGTGTTCTTCTGCTGGCCGATCTGCAGCGGGAAGCTGAGCAGACGCACGGCCACGGTGAAGACGATCAGCGCCCAGCCGTAGCTGCCGAAGAGGTCATACATCCACTGCAGCACGTAGCCCAGGGGGGTGCCAAGAAAACCTAAAAATCCCATAGTTGTTCCATTCCGCCCCGTTTGCGCGCCGGGGCTGTTTATTTTTTGGTTCGAAGGACTCCGGCGGGCGCAAACCGTGAAGTCACAAGAAGCAGATGAAATTTCAGCGGAAGAGGTTCCGCTTTTTGCTGACCCAGCGGCCCTTTTCGGGCACGGGGTCGTAGCCGCCGCGGCAGAAGGGGTTGCAGCGCAGAATGCGCCACACGCTTAAAACAAGGCCCTTGGCCGCCCCGTGGACGGTGAGAGCCTGAATGGCGTATTCGCTGCAGGTGGGCCGAAAGCGGCAGTTGTTGCCAAGACACGGCGAAATATACTTTTTATACCAGCGGATGGGCGCGATGAGCAGCCGGGCGATCATTGCACAAGCCCCGCTTTTTTCAAAAGCTGGGCGGCCGCCGTGGCCACCTCGCCGCTTTTGCAGCGCACCGTCTGCCCCCGGGCCACGAACACCAGGTCGTAGCTTCCCACGTCGTAGGGCAGCGTCTGGTAAAGGGCAGCCCGCATCACCCGCCTGGCCCGGTTGCGCTGCACCGCGCCGCCTATTTTTTTGGTGGCGGTGAGGCCCACCCGGGTGCGGCCCAGGCGGTTCTTATTCACATACAGCACAAGCTTTGGGTGCACGAAGGCCTTGCCCCGGGCATAAGCGCGGCAGAACTCTTTGTTTTTGGTGATGGGGCGGTATCTCATGGTCTCCTCGATATGGAAAAAGAAGGCCACCTGCAACAAGTGACCTTCGTGTTTTGCCTTTTTTCAGAAGGCGCTATTTCAGGCAGACAGCTTCGCCCGGCCCTTGGCACGGCGGGCGGCGATGACCTTGCGGCCGTTCTTGGAAGCCATTCTCTTCAGAAAACCGTGCACGCCGCTGCGCTGACGCTTCTTGGGCTGGAAAGTTCTTTTCATTTTTATTTCCTCCTATAAGCTCCCCGCGCCCGGGGGGCGGGTTTTTGAGTTTTGTTGGCTCCCCGAATTTTGGGGACGACCCTGCAACATAAAAGTATAGCTGAAACGGCGCGGGTTTGTCAACACTTTCTGAAAAGGTTTTTTGCCTTACAAAGCCGTTTTTTGGCATGAAAACGCCCCTTGCGGCCCATATTCCACTATAGTAGAAATAATATATATAATAGTATTTTAGAATTGTAAATTAAAACCTTCTATGATATAATTAATCGGATACCAAATCTGCAAATATTGGAGCGTTAAAATTCTATGGATTCTTTCAACGACGTATTAGCCGCGGCAAAAGAATACTGCAAACAGCGCCTGGTGGACGCCACCTACAACCTGTACATCGACGGGCTGGAGGCGGTGCGCTTCGAGGGCAGCGGCAAGGTGACGCTGGCGGTACGCAACGACTTCATCTGCACCATCGTGCGGGACCGGTACACCCCCCTGCTGCGGGAAGCGCTGGCGGCGGTGCTGGGCTTCGACGTGGAGGTGGAGCTGGTGGTGCCCGCGGCGGAAAAGGCGGAAGCCCCCGTTCCCGTGGAGGAGACGGTGGACACCGACGGCCGCTATGACTTCACCTTTGAGAACTTCATCAAAGGCCCCTCCAACCAGTTCGCCTACGCGGCGGCCCAGGCGGTGGCTTCCAATCCCTCGGGCGCCTATAACCCGCTGTTCATCTACGGCCAGTCGGGCCTGGGCAAGACCCACCTGCTCACCGCCATCGCCACCGAGATCAAAAAGAACCACCCCAATTTCAACATCGTCTATGTGGACTGCGAGACCTTCACCAACGACCTGATCAGCGCCATCCAGGCGGGCCGCACCGAAGAGTTCCGCCAGACCTATCGCCCCGCGGACGTGCTGCTGGTGGACGACATCCAGTTCATCGCCGGCAAGGAGAGCACCCAGGAGGAGTTTTTCCACACCTTCAACACCCTCCACGGCGCGGGCAAGCAGATCGTGCTGGCCAGCGACCGCCCGGCCAAGGAGATCAAAAGCCTGGAAGAGCGTCTGCGCACCCGCTTCGAGTGGGGCCTCACCGCCGACATCCAGCCGCCGGACTTTGAGACGCGGGTGGCCATCATCCGCCGCAAGGCCGAGCTTTTGAACCTTCACATGCCGGACGAGGTGTCCGAGTTCATCGCCAACCACCTGAAGAGCAACATCCGCCAGCTGGAAGGCGCGGTGAAGAAGCTGAACGCCTACTACCTGCTGGAGGGCATCCAGCCGGCCATCGGCGTAGCCCAGAACGCCATCAAGGACATCCTCAACGAGACCCAGCCGGTGCCGGTGACCATCGAGAAGATCATCAGCGAGGTGGCCCGCACCTACAACGTCTCCCCCGCCGAAATCAGAGGCATGCGCCGCACGGCCAACATCTCCAGCGCCCGGCAGACCGCCATCTACGTTGTGCGGGAAATCACCGGCATGAGCATGGAGGACATCGGCCGGGAGTTCAGCGGCCGCGACCACTCCACCATCGTCTACTCCCTCAAGGCCATGGAGCAGAACCTGGAAAACGACCGCCGCCTCAAGGAAACGGTGGAGGACATAATCAAAAACGTGCGGAGCTGACCCCTCCCGGCGGCCAAATTTGAACGGAATGTGAAATTCAACTTTTTCAACATAGTATTCAACATTCAACAGTGGTTTTCCACTTTGGGGTGTGAACAACTTTGGGGCCAATGGCCATTCAACAAATTTCCAACATCCGCTAAAAACTTGTTCACATCTGTCGAGACCGCGCCGCCAGAGGGCTTGTCCCACTTTTTCACAAGATTCACACCCCCTATTACTACGGCTTCATTGAGGTTTGTTATAATACGCCTTTTTCGCGTTTTGAAAGAAAGGAGCGCAGCTGCATGAACATCGTCTGCGACAAATCCCTTTTGTCAGCCGCCATCGACGGCGTCAGCCGGGCGGTGACCCTTCGCTCGTCCATCCCGGCGCTGGAGGGCATCCTCTTAAAGGCGGACGGCTTCCAGCTCACCCTCACCGGCTACGACCTGGAAATGGCCATCACCACCACCATCGAGGCCAACGTGCGGGAGCCGGGCGAAATTGTCCTGTCTGCAAAGCTGCTGGGCGACATGGTGCGCCGGCTGCCTGCGGGCGACATTGACATCACCACCGGCGACGGCGGCAACGCCACCATCAAAGGCGGTGTGGCGGAGTTCGACATTCTGGCCATGAGCGCCGCCGATTACCCCGACCTGCCGAACCCCGGCGCCGACCGCACCCTGTGCATCAAGGCCGGCACCTTGCGGGACATGATCGAAAAAACCCTGTATGCCGTCAGCCAGGACGACAAAAAGCCCGCCCACACCGGCGAACTGTTCGCCATTGAGGAGGACAAGCTCACCGTGGTGGCGCTGGACGGCTACCGTCTGGCCATTGTGGAGCGGCCCATCACCGCCCAAAAGCACATCCGCATCATCATCCCCGCCAAGACCCTCACCGAAGTAAATAAACTGCTGGGCGAGGACGATCAGGACGTGTACATCTCCGCCAACCGCCGCTTCGTAGTGTTCGAGGCGGGCAGCTACGTCATTCTGTCCCGCCTCATCGAGGGCGAGTTCCTCAACTACTCCAACGTCATCCCCTCCGGCTTCAAGACGCGGGTGGTGCTGGAGACGAGGGACTTCATCGACACCATCGAGCGCGCCAGCCTCATCATCACCGAGCGGCTGAAGAACCCCCTGCGCATCCTTTTTGATAAAAAGGTCACCGTGCGCTGCCAGACGAACCTGGGCAAGGTGGTGGACGAGTTCGACGCGGACATCGAGGGCGAGGCCGTGGAGATCGGCTTTAACAACCGCTACCTGCTGGATGCTTTGCGCAACGCCCGCTGCGACAAGGTGGCCATGGAGATGACCGGCGCTTTGAGCCCCGTCAAGATCTTGCCGGCGGACGACAGCAACGATTTCATCTATCTGGTGCTGCCGGTGCGCTTCAAAAACGATTAAAAGAGAGCGATTATGGATAAGATTCTCATTCATACCGAATACATCAAGCTGGACAGCCTGCTCAAGCTGGCGGGTCTGGTGGAGACGGGCGGCGAGGCAAAGCTGCTCATTCAGGACGGCCAGGTGCTGGTGAACGGCGAGGCTTGCACCATGCGGGGCAAGAAGCTGCGCGCCGGCGACACCGTCACCCTGGACGGCCGCACCGTGACCATCGGCGAAGGCCGGTAACGCGCCATGCGGCTGAAACGACTCATCATCTGCAACTACCGCAACATCGAAAGCGCCGACTTTAAGCCCGGCGAGGAGCTGACGGTCATCACCGGCGCCAACGGCCAGGGCAAGACGAACCTTTTGGAAGCGGTGTGGCTGCTCACCGGCGCCAAGAGCTTCCGGGGCGCGAAAGACCCCCAGCTCATCCGCCAAGGCCAGCAGTTCGGCGTGATGGAAGGCCCCATCGAGCGGGAGGACCGGGGCGAGATATGGCTGCGCATCACCATCGGCGTGAAAGACAGCCCCCGCCCGGGCCGCACCGCCAAGATGAACGGAGCGGACGCGGGCCGCGCCTCGGAAATCGCCGGCGTGTTCACCGCGGTGGTGTTCGAGCCGGGGGATCTTGAACTGGTGAAGGGCAGCCCCGAGCGGCGGCGGCGCTTCATCGACGCGGCGCTGTGCCAGCTGTACCCCGGGTACCTGGCCACCCTGCGGCGCTATTCCCGGCTCATCGCCCAGAAGAACAGCCTTTTAAAGTTCTGGGAGCGCACCCCCGGCGCGGCGGAAATGTGCGACGCCTTCGACGCCGACCTTGCGGTGCAGGGCGAGGAGATACGCCGGCGGCGTCTGGCTTTTCTTTCAAGCCTCGGCCCGCTGGCCCAAAAGAATTACGAAGAAATAAGCAGCGGCAGCGAGGCGCTGGGCCTTTGCTACCGCTGCGGGTTTGAAGCGGGCACGCTGGCCGAGACCCTGGCCGCCAGCCGCATGGCCGACCGTCGGGCGGGCTTTTGCACCGCCGGCCCCCACCGGGACGACCTGGAACTGGTGCTGGACGGCCGGCCCGCCAAAAATTTCGCCAGCCAGGGCCAGCAGCGCAGCGCGGTGCTGAGCATCAAGCTGGCGGAGGCGGCGGTGGCCGCCGAGGTCACCGGCGAACACCCGGTGATGCTGCTGGACGACGTGCTCAGCGAGCTGGACCCGTCCCGGCAGGAATACCTGCTCACCCGGGTGCGCCACAAACAGACCATCGTCACCGCCTGCGATTCCAGCCTCTTCCACAAGGCGGCGGGCGTGATGCTGCGGATGGAAAGCGGCCGGCTTTTGGAGGGATAATATGTATCTTCATCTCGGGCAGGACTATGTGGTCCACACCAGAGACATCATCGGCATCTTTGATATTGAATCCAGTTCCGTTGCCAAGAACACCCGGCAGTTTCTGCGCCGGGCCGAAGAAGAGGGCGCGGTGGTCACCGTTTCCGGTGAGCTGCCCAAGAGCTTCGTGGTGACGGACTTCCCTGTCCAGACGGTGTTCATCAGCCCCATCTCCGCCCGCACCCTGCAGCGGCGGTGTGAGCGGATGGAAAATCTGGACCAGTACCCGCGCGGCAGCGCGCTTTGATAAGCAACAGAAGGAGACGAGAGAATGGCAGAAGAGTTGAACAAGCAGACAGTGGGCCAGGCCGAGGACTACGACGGCAGCCAGATCCAGGTGCTGGAAGGCCTGGAAGCGGTGCGCAAGCGCCCGGGCATGTACATCGGCTCCACCGGCCCCCGTGGCCTGCACCATCTGGTGTACGAAATTGTAGACAACGCTATCGACGAGGCCCTGGCCGGCTTCTGCGACCACATCGAGGTCACCATCAAAAAGGGTGACGTCATCGAAGTGAGCGACAACGGCCGCGGCATCCCCGTGGACATCCAGCCCAAGCTGGGCATCCCCGCGGTGACGGTGGTCTACACCGTGCTCCACGCCGGCGGCAAGTTCGGCGGCGAGAACTCCGGCTATAAGGTCTCCGGCGGTCTGCACGGCGTGGGCGCCAGCGTGGTGAACGCCCTCTCCGAGTGGCTGGAAGTGCGGGTGCGCCGGGGCGGCCATGAGTACCGCCAGTCCTTCAAGCGGGGCGTGCCCGACGGCGATCTGGAAAAGATCGGGCCCGCCGCCTCCAACGGCACCACCGTCCGCTTCAAGCCCGACCCTGTCATGTTCACCGAGACCACCGTCTACGACTACGACACCCTGCTCACCCGCCTGCGGGAGGAGAGCTTCCTCAACGCCGGCGTGCGCATCACCCTCACCGACGAGCGGGGCGAGGAAGTGCGGCGGGAGAGCATGTGCTACGAGGGCGGCATCCGCAGCTTCGTGGAGTACATCCACGAGAAGCGCCAGATGACCGTGCTCCACCCCACCCCCATCTACTTCAAGGGCCAGCTGAAGGACATCATCGCCGAGGTGGCCCTGCAGTACAACGACAGCTTCAACGAGCTGATGCTCAGCTTCGCCAACAACGTCCACACCCCGGACGGCGGCACCCATGAGGAAGGCTTCAAGACCGCCCTCACCCGTGTCATCAACGACTTCGGCCGGGAGAAGGGCTATCTGAAGGAAAAGGACGACAACCTCTCCGGCACCGACGTGCGGGAGGGCCTCACCGCCGTCATCAGCGTCAAGCTCACCGACGCCCAGTTCGAGGGCCAGACCAAGGCCAAGCTGGGCAACACCGAGGTGCGCAGCCTGGTGTCCGGTCTTGTCTACGACAAGCTGAAGGAGTTCCTGGAAGAGAACCCCGGCGTGGCCAAGGCCATCTACGAAAAGGCCACCCAGGCCGCCCGCGCCCGGGAGGCCGCCCGCAAGGCCCGCGACCTGGTGCGCCGCAAGAGCGCCCTGGAAACCAGCCGCATGCCCGGCAAGCTGGCCGACTGCCGCGAAAAAGACCCCTCCAAGACCGAGATCTACATCGTCGAGGGTGATTCCGCCGGCGGCAGCGCCAAGATGGGCCGCGACTCCAACATCCAGGCCATCCTGCCGCTGTGGGGCAAGATGCTCAACGTGGAGAAGGCCCGCCTGGACAAGGTCTACGGCAACGAGAAGCTGATGCCGGTGGTCACCGCTCTCGGTTGCGGCATCGGCGAGGAGTTCGACATCTCCAAGCTGCGTTACCACAAGGTGTTCATCATGGCCGATGCGGACGTGGACGGCAGCCACATCTGCACCCTCATGCTCACCTTCTTCTTCCGCTTCATGCGTCCCCTCATCGAGGGCGGCTATGTCTACATCGCCCAGCCTCCCCTCTTCAAGCTGGCCAAGGGCAAGGACGTGCGCTACGCCTACAACGAGGCGGAGATGAGCAAGCTCTCCGCCGAGATGGGCCAGGGCGTGAAGATCAACCGCTACAAAGGCCTGGGCGAGATGAACCCCGAGCAGCTGTGGGAGACCACCATGGACCCCAACAACCGGGTCATCGTGCAAATTTCCATCGAGGACGCCGTGAAGGCGGACGAAGCCTTCACCATCCTGATGGGCGACAAGGTGGAGCCCCGCCGCGAGTTCATCGAGAAGAACGCCCTTTACGCCACGCTGGACGTGTGACGCTCCCTATTTCAGAAAGAGACAGGTGAACACCATTGAATGAAGATTTTGTGATGATCCCCGGCACCGGCACCAAGCTCATCGTGCGGGACGTGAAGGACGAGATTGAAAGCGCCTTTCTGGACTACTCCATGTCCGTCATCGTCTCCCGTGCCCTGCCCGACGTGCGGGACGGCCTGAAGCCGGTGCACCGGCGCATCCTCTACACCATGCACGAGCGGGGCAACGACCCCCAGCATCCCTACCGCAAGAGCGCCGACACCGTCGGCGCCGTGCTGGGCAGCTACCACCCCCACGGCGACGCCTCTGTTTACGACGCCATGGTGCGTCTGGCCCAGGACTTCTCCATGCGCTACCCTCTGGTGGACGGCCAGGGCAACTTCGGCAGCGTGGACGGCGACCCCCCGGCTGCCTACCGATACACCGAGGCCCGGATGAGCAAGATGGCCATGGAGCTGCTCACCGACATCGACAAGGACACGGTGGACTTCGGCCCCAACTTTGACGAGACCAAAAAAGAGCCCACCGTTCTGCCCAGCCGCTTTCCCAACCTTCTGGTCAACGGCTCCACCGGCATCGCCGTGGGCATGGCCACCAACATCCCGCCCCACAACCTCTGCGAGGTCATCGACGGCGCGGTGGCCCTCATCGACGACCCGGAGCTGGACCTGGCCGGTCTGATGGAGCACATCAAAGGCCCCGACTTCCCCACCGGCGGCGTCATCATGGGCCGCAGCGGCATCCGGGCGGCCTACGCCACCGGCCGCGGCAAGATCACCCTGCGGGGCCGCACGGAAATTGAAGAGAAGAAGAACGGCCGCTTCCAGATCATCGTCACCGAAATTCCCTACATGGTCAACAAGGCCCGCCTCATCGAGAGCATCGCGGACCTGGTGAAGGACAAGCGCATCGAGGGCATCAGCGATTTGAACGACGAGTCCAACCGCCACGGCATGCGCATCGTCATCGAGCTGAAGAAAGAGGCCAACCCCCAGGTTGTGCTGAACCAGCTCTACCGCTACACCCAGCTGCAGGACACCGTGGGCGTCATCCTGCTGGCGCTGGACGGCGGCGTGCCCAAGGTGATGACCCTCAAAACCATGCTGGAGCGGTATGTCCAGTTCCAGGACGGGGTCATCCGCCGGCGCACCCAGTTCGATTTGAAGAAGGCCCAGGAGCGGGCCCACATTCTGGAAGGCCTCGCCCGCGCCGTGGACATCGTGGACGACGTCATCTACACCATCCGCCACTGCGGCGGCGGCCAGGCGGAAGCGAAAGCCGCCATCATGGAGAAGTTCGGCTTCGACGATCCCCAGGCGGACGCCATCTGCAAGTTCCCCCTGGGCCGTTTGGCCGGTCTGGAGATTCTCAAGATAGAGAACGAACTGGACGAGCTGCACAAGAAAATTGCCGACTGGACGGCTATCCTGGCGGACGACGCCAAGGTGCTGGCCATCGTCAAGGAAGAGCTGCTGGCGCTGAAAGAGAAGTACGGCGACGAGCGCCGCACCGAAATTGCCCACGTCAGCGGCGAGGTGGACATCGAGGACCTCATCCCGGTGGAGGAGTGCGTCTTCACCCTCACCCACGCGGGCTATATCAAGCGCCAGTCCAAGGACACCTACCAGGTGCAAAAGCGGGGCGGCCGGGGCATCTCGGGCCTGTCCCACAAGGACGAGGACTTTGTGGAGGAGCTGTTCATCGGCTCCACCCACGACTATGTGCTCTTTGTCACCGACCAGGGCCGTGTCTACCGCCTCAAAGGCTACCAGATTTATGAAGGCAGCCGCACCAGCAAGGGCACCAACATCGTCAATCTCCTGCCCCTGCAGAACGAGGAGAAGGTCATCCGCATGGTGTGCATGCCCGCCGACAAGGCCGAGGGTTTCCTCACCATGGTGACGAAACGGGGCCTCATCAAGCGCACCCCCATCGAGGCCTACTCCAACATCCGCAAGAGCGGACTGCTGGCCGTCAGCCTCTACGAGGGCGATTCCCTGGCCTGGTGCCGCATCACCAGCGGCTCGGACGAGTTGCTGCTGGCCACTCGGGACGGCATGTCCATCCGCTTTGACGAGCGGGGCGCGCGGCAGATGGGCCGCATGGGCCACGGCGTGCGCGCCGTGCGCCTGGCGGAAGGCGACGAGGTCGTGGGCGTGGGCATCCTGCGCCCGGGCGCCACGGTGTTCACCGTGACCGAAAACGGCAAGGGCCGCCGTAGCCGTGTGGATGACTACCGCCTGCAGAGCCGCGGCGGCAAGGGCATCCGCAACTACGCCAAGGGCGGCGTAGCCGGTATCAAGATTCTGGACGACGAGGACGACGTCATCCTCATCAGCCAGGAGGGCATCATCATCCGCATGCACGCCGAGGACATCAACGTCCAGAGCCGCTACGGCAGCGGCGTGCGGGTCATGCGTCTGGCGGAGGGCGACCGTGTGGTCACGGTGGCCCGCACCGAGCGCAGCGACGAGGAGCCGGTGGAGAAGCCGGAGGACGAGCCGGAGGAGACCCTCACCGACGAGGAACTGGCTGCTCTGGCCGCCGAGGACGCGGCGGCGGACGAAGGAGCCGCTGACGACGAGGGCGACGAGGAATAAAACAAAAGAGAGCCGGAGGCGCTTGCCGCCGGCTCTCTTTCTTCAAAAGGGGAGAAAAGGGATGAAACGGTGTATGGAGCGGGCCGCCCGGCTGGCGGCGGCGGGCTCGGCCGCGGCATTGGCCGCGGCCCTGCTGTGGCCGGGAAGCCTTTCCACCGCTGTAGCCGTCACCCTGCTCACGGTATGTTATCATTTGTGGATGCGTCTGCTGGTGGGCGGCGTATTCGACCGCCGGATGAACAACCGCTGCGACCTGGGCAATCCCTGGTTTACCCCCCGCCGGTGGGAGCCGGCTCTGTGGCGGGCATTGAGGGTGAAGCGCTGGAAGGTCGGCATGCCCTCCTGGGAGCCGGAGCTTTTCGACACCAAAAAGCGGAGCCTGGAAGAGGTGGCCATGGCCATGTGCCAGGCGGAACTGGTGCACGAGACCTGCGCTGTGCTCAGTTTCCTGCCCCTTGCCGCCGTGCCCTGGCTGGGGGCGGCGCCGGTGTTTTTGCTCACGAGCCTTGCCGCCGCTCTGTTTGACCTGATGTTCGTTTCTCTCCAGCGCTACAACCGTCCCCGATTGCAGCGGCTGATGCAGCGCAGAAAAAAGCAATAAAAAGAGCCGACGGCGCGCCGTCGGCTCTTTTTTGTCATCGAAGCACCGCGTTCACCCGGTCGGCCATGTCCTGAGCGGCGTGGGCGGCCCGGGCCGCGTCGCTGCCGGTGAGCAGCAGCGCCGCCAGCGCGGCTTCGGCTTTCGCCGCCGCGGCCGCGCCCGCCTTCTGAGCCACTGCTCCGCTCTGACACAGCAGCACCGCCAGCGCCGCCTCCTTTGGGGCGGGGCCGCTCTCGGCGCTCAAATGAAAAAGCAGTCGCTCCAGCCGCCGGGTGGTCTGCCCCGCCGCCGGCAGGTAGAACACCCGCCCGGCCAGCGCCCGCTGGGGCGCGGCAAGGCCCAGAGCCTCCAGGCTCTCCCCCACCGTCTCGGCCAGTTCCGCCAGCTTCGGTCCGTCGGGCGAAAAATCCCGCAGCGCCATCGCCAGCGGCACCGGCCGGGGCCGATCGATGAAGTCGTACAGCGGCTTCAGACACCGCAGCGCGGCGGGCAGCGGCCCGGCAAGGCTCACCTTTTCGCCGGTGAAAGCCACGGCCCCCGCCTCGGTCAGTTCTGCCAGCGCCGCCGCCACAAAGCAGATGGGCTGCTGGGGGTTCAGGGGCGAAAAGCGGCCCCGGTCGTTCACCGCCAGAAGAAGATATTCCTGGGAAATGTTCAGTTCGGTCATACCGTGTCGCCGCCTTTCTTTTGTTGCTCTTCCATTATGCCACGCCGCCGGCCCGAGCGCAAGGTTGGTGCCGCCAAAATGGGCGGCCTGCCTGCCTCCCCCACCCGGCCCGGCAGCGCGGGGGCACCACCCTTAGTGCGCCTCAGAACGGACACTTTTCTTCGTTGTGAAAAGTGTCCGAGATGCCGCGTGCGAGGGTGGTGCCCCCGTGCGGACGCAAAAAGAGAGTCTGACCTGGGTGCGTCTGGCTCGGCCTGCATCGGGCGGAGAGCCGGGCAAAACGGGTAAGAGACCCGCCCTCCCTTGCCGCCCTCCCCCCTTGTGTCCCCCTGCCCTGCCGCCGCAATATCTGGTGGTCATATCGTCACAAAATAAAAAATTATCGAAAAACAATAAAAAACACTTGAAATTCAATAAACCCCATGCTATACTGGCCTCAAAGAGCGGAGCGGCCCAAAGGCCGCGCCGCAGACAGCCGGGGCAGTTCGTATCTCCCCGGGAAAAAACGGCGGGCCTTCCCGCCGCGGGAAAGGTGGAGCGGTATGCTCACTGCAATGTTAGCCCTGAGCCAGCTTCGGGGCGCCCAGCTTTGGCTGGTGTTCTGGCTGGCCCTGGCGGCGCTGTATTTCGCACTGATGCTGGGCGTGCCGCCCCTGCGCAAAAAGGCCGGGGCAAAAAATGTTCTGCTGGCCTTTCTGGCGGCGGAGGCGTTCACCGACCTTGTCTGGGCGGGGGTCTACGGCTACCAGCCAGTCTACCGCAACTACGGAGTGGCCGCGGTCTACGGCCTGGCACTCTGGCCGGTGGCGCTGGCGGCGGCGGCCGCCGCTGCCCTCGTCTGGGGCAAACGAAACTCGTCAAAAAAGGAGAAATCTCTCATGTGGAGCGAAAAAAACAGCCTTTCCCTCTCCCGGCTGGCGGTGCTGCTGTTCACCGGCGCGGTGGCGGTGTGCGACGTGTCCGGCTGGTGGCTGGTGAACTGGTTTCTGCGCACCAGCCGCTACGCCGGCATCAACGACGCCGCCCATCTGGTGTGGGGCCTCGTCACCCTCTACGTAGCCAGTGCCGCGGCCTATGTGCTGCTGTGGAACCTCTACCGCCTGTTGGTCAACATCGAAGAGGAACAGGTGTTCGTGGCGGACAACGTCCACCATCTGCGGGCGGCCAGCTGGTGCTGCATGGCGGTGGCGTTGCTGTGCCTGGGCGGCGCGGTGTTCTACCTGCCCATGGTGATGGTGGCCGCCGCCGCGGCTTTCATGGGCCTCATCGTCCGCATCATCAAAAACGTGTTCCAGCGGGCCATCGGCATGAAGGCCGAGCTGGACCTGACCATTTAAAGGGGGCGGAGCAATGCCCATCATCATCAATCTGGACGTGGTCATGGCCCGCCGCAAGATCGGCGCGGGCGAGCTTGCCGAAAAGGTGGGCATCACCCCGGCCAACCTCTCCATTCTGAAAAACAACAAGGCCAAGGCGGTGCGTTTTTCCACCCTGGCGGCGCTCTGCCGCGCGCTGGACTGCCAGCCCGCCGATCTGCTGGAGTATGTGCCCGGCGAGGAGGAGGACGAATGAAACGATTGGCCCTTGCCCTGGCGGCGGCGCTTCTGCTGGCCGGCTGCGGCGCAAAAAGCGAGGAAGCGACGGTGGCCAAAGCCTTGAGCCTGGACGTAACGGGCGCGGCCCTCGTCTCTTCTTACGACAGCCACGGCGGTTTTCTCGGTGACGGGACCGGCTGCATCGCCCTCTCCTTCCCGGACGGCCGGCTGGAAGAGCAGCTGGCGGCCGACCCCGCCTGGCACAGCCTGCCTGCGGACGAAACGGTGCAGACGCTGGTCTGGGGCACACAGGACGAAGGGGCAAGCATCGGCCCCTGCCTCACCGACAGCGAGGGCGCGCCGCTGGTGCCGGCGGTGCAAACGGGCTATTACCGCCTCATCGACCGCCACAGCGACCAGACCGCTCCCCTGCTGGAGCGGGGCTCCTTCAATTTCACCGTGGGCGTCTACGACGCCGACGCCCGTATCCTTTACTATTGCGAACTGGACACCTGAAAGGGGGACTGACCCGATGAAACGACCCATCTGGACTCTCATTATGGCGGGGCTGCTGCTGCTCTGCTCCGCCTGCGCGGCCAAAGCCGGGCCGCTCACCCTGCCCGCTGCCCACGATGTGACCGAAGTGCGGCTGGAATACGAGGGCGAAAGCGTCGTCCGCACCGGCCCGGGCTGGATCGAGATGCTGCTGGAGGACCTGGCCGCCGCCGAACCCACCCGCAAGGCCACCGTGCAGGACGTGCCGGACAAAGAGGACATGGCCTCGGTGCACTTTGTGCTGGAGGATGGCAGCGAGCAGACGGTTTTCGTCTACCCGGAAAAGAACAAATGGTACATCGAGAGCCCCTACGAGGGAGTGTATGAGACCGACCAGCTCCTGTGGGTGATGGTCACCGACCTGAGTGAATGAGCGGCGCAGACCGGCCGCATCTATAAATGAATAAAAGGAGGGTTTGATGATGGAACCCCGCAAAACGGAGGGCAGCGCCTGCCCCCCTATCTTTGATGCGCCCAAAAATCAGGCAACGGAGCCTGCCCCGCTCCTTGTGAGCGGCGAAAAAACGCCCCCGGCCTACGGCCCCGGAGCCGGTGAAACGCCGGCTCCCGCGCCTGCCTCCCCTGTTCGCCCGCCGCTGCCCAGGTGGATTGTGCCCGCGGTCCTTTTCAGCTGGCTGTGGGGCTGGGCCTACGCCCGGGGCCTGCTGTTCGGCTTTGAATACGGCCCGGTTTTTATGGCTCTGTTCTGCCTTGCGTTCTTCGCCGGGGTGGAGTGGATGTGCCGGGCCGCGAACCGCCCCGCCCCCAAAGAGAGCCGGCTGTGGCTGGCGCTGTGGGGCCTGCTGGCGGCGGACTACATCTTTAAAATTTCCGCTTTTTTCTACCACGACGCGGTGCAGAACTGGGAGTTTTTCGCCCTGCATCTCGCCGCCGCCTACTGGGTGCTGGCCCGCACCGGCTCCCTCACCGAAGGCCGCACCGGCCCCTTCCTCCCCCTGGACACGCTGCGGGCGCTGGTGATCCTGCCCTTCGGCAATTTCTTTCTGCGCATCCGGGTGCTGCTGCGTGCCCTGACGGACTGGCTCCGGGGCCTTTCCGGACGCAAAAAGGAAAATTTCTGGGCCGGAGTGGTCACCCTGTGCGTGGCGGTGCCGGTGCTGGCGCTGGCCGCGGGGCTGCTGGCCGGCGCGGACGAAGCCTTCGGCGCGGCGCTGGAAAACTTCCTGAGCTGGATCACCCTGCCGCGGGCGCTGCTCAGCGAGTTTACCTACTTCGCGGTGGGCCTGCCGGTGGGCGCCTATCTCTTCGGCCTGGCGGCGGGCGCGCTGAAAAAAGCCCCCGACCCCGCCCGGAGTCCCGCCCTGCGGGCCGAGGCGGAAAAGCTGCGCCTTGCCCCCGCCGGCGCGCTGGCCTTCTGCCTTGCGCTGCTGCTGGCGCTTTACGTCCTCTTCTTTTCCATCCAGCTGAACTACCTCACCGGCGGCTTTTTCGGCCGTCTGCCCGTGGGCTTCACCGCCGCCGGATACGCCCGCCGTGGCTTCTTTGAGCTGTGCGCCGTGGTGGTGCTCAACTTCTCGGTGCTCACCGCCGCCGCCAAGGCCAGCCGTGTCCCGCTGCGCCAAAGCCCGGTGCTGAAGGGCCTGGCCGCCGCTCTCTGCCTTTCGAACCTCTTGTTCGCCCTGGTGGGGGCCAGCAAGATGGTGCTTTACATCCACCGCTTCGGCTTCACCCCGAACCGCATCGTCTCCAGCTGGTTCATTCTGGTGCTGGCGGTGCTCACGGTGCTGGCGCTGGTCAGCCTGTTCCGCCCCTTCCCGGTGGTGCGAACCGCCGCGGCGGTGTTCTGCGGGCTGTTTTTGGCCTTGTGCCTCTCTCAGCCGGACGTCTGGCTGCGGGCCGCCAACCGGCAGCTGGCGGCGTGCGGCATCGTGGAAGCGGAGGACATCGGCGACTGGCTGCTTTCCATGCCGGAGAAACAGTCCCCGTGGAACTGACCGGAAAAACAACAGCCTTTTCGGGAGCATCGCGGCCTTTGCCGCGGTGCTCCTTTGTCTTGTTTTAACAAAAAGGCACCCTGTTTTTGTACAGTCGGAGGGATTGTGAGCCCTGCCGCCGCCGTGCTATGATGAAAAAAAGCGGAGAGACCGCTGTTTTTTTTCTTCGGGAACTTACTGTCCGGTTAGTAAGGAAATTCAGGAGGTGGCCCTCATCGAAAACCGACTGCGCTCGCCCCGGGCGACGGAGCTTTTGGAAAAATGCTTCGACGTCTTTTGTGAAAACGGGCTGGAGAACACAACGATGAAGATGCTCTCACAGGCCTGCGGGGTGTCCAACGCGGCGCTGGTGTATTATTTCGGCAACATGGAACGCATCGTCATTGAGGCGACGGCCCATTGCATGGCCAAAGTGGAGGACGATTTCATGGCGCTGGCGCCCAAAAACGCGCCGGACATCGAGCGTTTTCTGCGCCAGATGCCCCGCGTCACCGCCGAGATGCACGGCGCGAAATACCGCTTTATGTATCAGGTGTATGCCAGCCCGAAATACCGCCAAAGCGGCAGGGAATTTTTCGAGGGCGTGAACCGGCGCTATGGGGAGTATGCCCGGCAGCTTTCCGGCAAGCTGGGCCTGCCGGCGGACTACATCCAGGGCATGACCTATTCCTTTGTGCGGGCCTGCGTCCACTACGCCCTGTTTGAGGACGAGGAATATCTGAACTTGCAGCTGAACGCCATCCGCACCTCGCTGCGTGCGGTGCTGGCGGCAAAAAACAACGCCCTGCCCGCCGGAAACGGCGGAACGGCGGCAGAAAAGGAGG
The DNA here is from genome assembly GCF_048426865.1 of Candidatus Allofournierella merdipullorum. NCBI lineage: Bacteria > Bacillati > Bacillota > Clostridia > Eubacteriales > Oscillospiraceae > Allofournierella > Candidatus Allofournierella merdipullorum. The sequence goes on along the minus strand of NZ_DBFNWJ010000007.1, from coordinate 7,782 downwards.
AATCCACATGAAAAAGTCATCCATTCGCGCCGCGCTGCTGCGGGGCCTGGTGTGCCTTGCGGCGCTGGCCCTTGTGTTGCCCGGGGCGGTGTTTGCCGCCGACCACGGCGGCCACAGCGGCTGGACGGAGATGCAACAATTGGCGGCGCCCTGGAGGAGCCTGCTTACTGGGTGAACGACAGTAAAACAATAGAAAGCGGTGTTATATTTCAGGGCGATAATAATCAAATCCTTTGCCTTGCGGGCCGTACCCTGATAGTGAAACTCGCGGCGGTTCCGAAAAATAGGGAATTCATTGTAACTGCACCTCTCACCATTGAAAGTTGCAGCGGCGAAGGAAAACTCACCGTCACGGGCGGGCCGATCAATGTTTATGAGCCGTTGACCCTTACGGAGAATGTAACTGTCAGCGGCGATATCGAGGTGAAAACCTATAGTCCCCAAACGGGTTCATTGACCGTGGGCGCCGGCAGCACCGTGAACAGGACCATCACGGTGGAAAGCGGATGCACGGCAGACATCTATGGCACCGTGAAGGGAACCATCACGGTGGAAGAGGGCGGCACCCTCAATCTCTATGACGGCGCTGAGGTGAGCAGCAGGATGGTGACCAGCGGCGTCTGCACCATCAACGGCGGCACTGTAAAAGGCATTACGGTGAACGGCGGCGAGTGCACCATCATCGGCGGCACGATCCAAGATACATATGATGAGAGCGGTGTGAGTGTGAACGGCGGCGTTTGCACCATCACCGGCGGCACGATCCAAAACAACAAAAACGAAAACGGCAACGGCGGCGGCGTGTATGTGGCCGGCGGCACCTGCACCATCAGCGGCGGCAGCATCACCAGTAACACGGCCAAAAACGGCGGCGGTGTGTATGTGGCCGGCGGCGAGTGCATCATCGACGGCGCCATGAACGTTGCTGCCAACATCACCAATAACACGGCCAAAAACGGCGGCGGCATGTATGTGGCCGGCGGCAAATGCATCATCGACGGCTATGCCGAAGTCAACGGCAACACGGCAAAAAACGGCGGCGGTGTGTATGTGGCCGGCGGCGCCACCTGCTGGCTGCGGGAACGCTCCGTGGTCTTAAACAACAACGCCACTGGCAACGGCGGCGGCATTTATGCGGGCGAAGGTGTGCGTATCAACATGAGCGCGGGAACTTTACGTTACAACACCGCCTCGAACGGCGGCGGCGTGTATCTGTCTTCCGGCGCCAAACTGGCATCATACGCGCAATTCAGAGAAAACAGCGCCACCGGCGACGGCGGCGGTATCTGGGCCGCAAGCGGCTGCACCATCTATCTCAACGGCAATGAGAATTATCGTGGTTTATTGTCCGGAAACACCGCCGCCAGAGGCAGCGGTATGTATGTGGTCGGCGCGCAGTGGACCGTGGAATTCAACGGGACACTGGTCTATGACAACAACGACCTGCATTTTTTGGGTGACGGCTCAAACTCGAAAAATTACGGCGTGCTCCGGATCGGCGACAGAGGAGACGACGAGAGCATCATCAGCGGCAATATAAAGGCGATAAACGTCGATGTGACAATGGATAAGGGCACCGTCCAAAGCGGTTCGGTGACGCTGGAAAATGCAAAATGGCTCATATACGGCGGCTACTGCAGCATTTCCAAATTCACAACGGACGGCCAGCAGAAGGTCACTCTCTACGGCGGCTATTTCGACGCCCCGCCCAGTGATAAGGACAATATCCTGGTAGGCAACACCGACAATCCGTGTAAGATACTCGAAATAAGCGGAAAAGCCGGCGATGCCAATTACGACCCCGCTTACAAGGAGGGCTACTCCTACGGAGTGTACGCCGTGAAGAACGACGCGGCGAGCCTGAATCAGGGAACGATCACCTACGACAGCCAGCCGGTGGTGCCGGGCGAGGACTTCACCATTGCCCCCAACGGGACCACGCTGCTGGAGTACTCCTGCACGGACGCGGCAGGCAGCCCTGTTTCCGGCTGGCCCACGAACGCCGGCGCCTACACCATCCAGGCCAAGTGCCTGAATGCGGTCGAAAAATGGTACGCCGAGACCAGTTTTGACCTGACCATCGCCAAAGCCACGCCCTCTTACACGGAGCCCACCGGCCTTACCGCCCGGCTGGGCAAGCCTCTCTCCGACGTAGCGCTGCCCCAGGGCTGGGCCTGGAAGGACGGCAGCACCGTTCCCGAACAGGAGGGAACGCAGACATTCCCCGCCGTCTACACCCCCGCCGATACGGCGAACTACAACACCGTGGAGCTGGACCTCAACGTTCAGGTGGAACACGCCCATGTGGGAGTGCCGCAGCCGGAGCAGCCGGCCACCTGCACCGAGCAGGGCGTCAAAGCCTACTATAAGTGCAGCGTATGCGGCGCGCTGTTTGAGGACGCCGCCTGCGACACGCCCATCGTCGACTTTGATTCCTGGAAGGTCATTCCGCCCCTGGGCCACGACTTCGGCGGCTGGAAATCCAACGGCGACGGCACCCACACCGGCATCTGCCAGCGGCCGGGCTGCGGCGAGACCAAGACGGAGAACTGCACCGGCGGCGAGGCCACCTACTTTTTGCAGGCGGTGTGCCAGGTGTGCGGCGGGGCCTACGGCCCGCTGAAGGCGGACTCCACCCCACCCTCCGGTGAGATCACTTTGGGCGAGAATCACTGGAACAAATTCCTCAACGACATCACCTTCGGCCTGTTCTTCAAGGAGACCCAGCAGGTGACCGTCACCGCCTCGGACGACAGTTATACCGTGGGCGGCTACACCCCGGACAAAGCGGTCAAAGTGGAGTATTATCTCCACAGCGGCGGCACGGCCCTCACCCTGGAGGACCTGAAGAGCGTGGAGTTCACCGAATACAAACAGCCCTTCTCCATCGACCCGGAGGCGCGGCTGGTGGTGTATGTGAAGATCACCGACCACGCGGGCAACGGGGTCTGCATCAGTTCCGACGGCCTTGTGCTGGACGCCGCCGCCCCCGGCCTCACCGGCGTGGAGAACGGCGCCAGCTACTATGTGACCCAGGCGCTGAAGGCCAGCGACGAGAACCTGAACACCGTGACGGTGAACGGCGAGGCCGTTGCCGCTGACTTCACCCTGACCGGCGACACCAAGGCGACCTATGCCGTTGTCGTCACCGACAAGGCGGGCAACGTGACCTCCGTCACCGTGGAAATGAAGCCGCTGTCCGACCTGGAAAAGGTGATGGAGGGGCTCACGGAGCAAACCGTTACCAGCGGCGACCGGCCCCGGCTGCAGGCGCTGGAAGCGACCCTGAAGGGCATCGACCTCACCGACGCCACCCAGGCGGAAAAGGACAAGGTGGAAAGCCTCCTGGCCCGCTGCCAGGCGCTGCTGAAGCGTCTGGACCAGCTGGAGTGGACCCCGTCGCCCACGGCCACGCCCGTGCCCACGGCGGCTCCGGCTGCGACCCCGACCCCGAAGCCGGCGGCCACCGCAAAGCCCACCCCGGCCCCCACTGCCACGCCGGAGCCCTCGGCTGCCCCGGAACCCTCCGCCAGCGCCGAGCCCACGGCCACCCCGGAGCCTCTTCCCACCGAGAGCCCCGCGCCCTCCCAGGGGCAGGAGCCGTCCTCCGGCTTCCCCTGGGGCCTGGCCCTGCTGGGTCTGGCACTGGCCGCGCTGATCGGGCTGGTGGTCATTCTGGTTTTGCGCAGAAGAAGTGACGACGAACAGCAATAAATGACCCGCCGCCCCGGAGAACTTTTCTCCGGGGCGGCTTTTTGTGGTATAATAACGAAAACCAAGCCCGAAAGGAGGCCCCGCCCGTGGCACCGTCGCTCTTTTCCCGCGCCTTTGACCGCCGCCATCTTCAGGCGCTGGCGGGCAGCCTTTCGCTGCTGGCGCTGGCCCTCGTGCTCTATCACTCGCTGGCGGGGGGCACCCTGCTGGACGCCAACGCCTACGACAGCTATCTGCTGCAGGCCCAAAACTGGCTGGAGGGGCGGGTCTCCATCGCCAACGGCGAAAAATACCCCTGGTTGGAACTTGCAATTTATAACGGAGAGTATTATCTCTCCTTCCCGCCGGTGCCCTCGGTGCTGGCGCTGCCGGCGGCGGCGCTGGGGCTTTCCCTGGGCAATCTGTGGCAGGCGCTGTGGGCTCTGGCCGCCCTGGCCGGGGTCTACCTTTGCTTCTGGCGCACCGGCCACACCCCCCGGGCCTGCGCCGGGTGGGCGCTGCTGGCCACCCTCTCCAGCGGGTTTTTCTGGCTGGCGGGCAGCGGCGGCGTCTGGTTCCAGGCTCAGGTGCTCAACTTCGCCTTCACCGTCTGGGGCCTGTTCTTCTGGCTGAAAAAACAGTACGCCCCCGCCTTCTTTCTGGTGGCGCTGGCGGTGGGCTGCCGCCCCTTCACTGCCCTGTTGGCCTTCGCCCTCTGGCTGCCCACCGCGTTGAACGCGGTCAAGACCCGCCGGTGGCGCCGCCTGCTGGCCTTCACCGCTCCCGCCGCCGCCGTGGCGCTGGCGCTGGGCTGGTATAACTTCATCCGGTTCGGCAGCCCCTTCGAGTTCGGCCACTCCTACCTCCCGGAGTTCGTGCGGGACGGCGGCCAGTTTACCACCGAGAACTTCTGGGCCAACCTGTGGGGCGTGCTGCGTCCCGTCACCCTCACCGCCTCGCTGGATCTCTCCTTCCCTACCTTCAACGGCTTCTGCCTGTTTCTGGCAAGCCCTGTCTTTTTGCTGTGGGCCATCGACATTGTGCGGGCGGCGGCTCAAAAGCGCCTTGCGCCCAAAGACCTGCTGGCCCCCGCGCTGGCGCTCATCACCCTGGTCGCCCTGTGCCTTCACCGCACCATGGGCGGCTGGCAGTTCGGCGCCCGCTACACCGTGGACCTCATCCCGCTGGCCCTCTGGTGGTATCTGGCCCGGCCCCGGCGCCCCTTCGGCGGCGGCGCCATGTGGCTGACGGCGGCGGGTGCGCTGTTCAATTTCTACGGCGCGGCCTATATGCTGAGCCACTGAGAGGAGGAAACCCATGGGCGTTTTTCTGGGTCATTTCGGCGGAGGGCTGATGCTCCTCTTTGTGGCGCTGTTGGCGCTGCGGTGCGCAAAGCGGCTGGGCCTTGTGTTCTGGCCCGCCGTGCCCGCCCGGCCCGCCGCTCCCCGCTGGGCCCCCGGCCCGGGGGCGCTGGCCCTGGCCGCGCTGGGCGTTCTGGCGGCGCAGTGTTTCTTCGTCTGGCTGGGCTGGCTGGATCTGGGCCAGAGCGGCGGAATTGACGCCTTTTTGCGATGCTTTTGGGAGCGGTTCACCACCGCCGGCGACAGCCCCCACTACCTGCTGCTGGCCCGGCAGGGCTATGTGGCCGAGGGCGACGCGGCCAAATACATCGTGTTTTATCCCCTCTACCCGCTGGCGGTGCGGCTGGTCCACACCCTGCTCAGCCCCTTTTCGGTCAGCTGGGAGGGGGCGGCCCTCGCCGTGAGCTGGCTGTGCTGGGGCGGCGCGGGCGCGGCCATGCTGGCGCTGGCGGGGCAGGACCTGCCCAAAGAACAGGCGGTCTGCGCCGTGGCGCTGATGGCTTTTTATCCCTTCGGCTTCTTCGCTTTGGGCGTGTTCACCGAGAGCCTGTTCCTCCTGCTCTGCCTGCTGTGCATGTATTTTGCCCGCCGCGGCCGCTGGCTGCCCGCCGGTGTGCTGGGGGCCCTGGCGGCCCTCTGCCGCAACCAGGGCCTGGTGCTGCTGCTGCCCCTGGTTTACCTCTGGCTGCGGGCAAGGCGGCAGCAAAAACAGGGCCCTGCTTCCCTGGCGCTGGCCCTGCCCCTTCTTGCCTGGGGCGGGTATCTGGCCCTCAATGCCCGGCTCTTCGGCGACCCCTTCGCTTTTATGGAGTTTCAGAGCGCGCCCCCCTGGTATCAGTCGGTGAAGTGGATCAGCGAAAACCTGACCCAGCACTGGCAGATGGCGCTGGAATACCCCGGCCTCGCGCCGTTCCTCTACCACGCCCAGCTGGTGCTCTATTTTGCCGCCATGGCCCTGCTTCTTTGGGGCCTGTGGAAACAATGCCCCACCCACTGGCTCATCTGGGGCGGGGCGTATCTGGGCATGTGCTACCTCGCCGGCTGGCTCATCAGCGGCGGACGCTACGTCTTTGGGTGTATCCCTCTCTTCCTCATCGGGGCCAGCCTTCCCCGCCCCGCCCGCTGGCTGCTGGCGGCGGTGAGCGCCTTTTTCCTCTGGAAGATGGGCGTTTACTATATGCAGGGCCAGGCAATCATGTAATATAGCGACTATAAAATACAGATTGTATAGAAAAGCCCCCCGAACAAACGTCCGGGGGGCTTTTTTTCAATGATGGTTTCAGCCGGTCAGCTTCCCCTGCCGGCGCAGCGCGTCGATCTTCAAAATCGCCGCAACGGTCTTGCCGTCCTTGATGCGGCCGTCCAGCACCATGGCCACCGCCTGGTCGAAGGGCACCTTTTCCGGGGTGAGGAACTCGTCCTCGTCCAGGTGCATGGGGCAGGGGGTCAGGCCCCTGGCCAGCCAGGTGTAGATGATCTCGGTGCAGTAGCCCACCGTGGGGTAAAACTCGCCCAGGTCGGTGTAGTGCTGGGCCACCAGGCCGCACTCCTCCGCCAGCTCACGCTTGGCCGCCTCGAAGGGGTCCTCCCCTTTTTCCAGCTTGCCGGCGGGCAGCTCCCAGAGCTCCTGCCCCAGGGCGTAGCGGTACTGGCGCACCAGGTAAATTTCGTCATTGTCGGTGAGCGCCGCGATGCAGGCGCCGCCGTGGTGATGCACCACTTCCCGGGTGCTCTCGGCGCCGTTTTCCAGGCGCACACGGTCAAAGGTCACGGTGAACACCCGCCCCTCGAACAGGGTGCGGCTGTCCAGTTGGGTCTCGCTGTGGCTCATTGCTCTTCCTCCCCTGTCTCAGGCAGCCGGGTGCACAGCACCCGCTGGACCCGGCGTTCCCCCGCCTTGAGCACCTCAAAGCGAAGGCCGCCCCATTCCACCGCCGCCTTCTCCCCTTCCTCGGGGATGCGGCCCAGCTTGTCGATGATGAGGCCGCCCGGGGTGTCGAACTCCTCGTCCTCGCCCATCTCCGGGCACTCCATGCCAAAGGCCTCGAACACGTCCGAAAGGTCGATGGCGCCGTCCACGGCGTAGCCGTCGCCCTGGGCCACCAGCTCGGCCTCCTCGTCGTCGTACTCGTCCTGGATGTCGCCGACTATTTCCTCCAGAATGTCCTCCATGCTCACAAGGCCCGCCGTGCCGCCGTATTCGTCCACCACGATGGCGATCATGGTGCGCTCGCGGCGGAAGTCCAGCAGCAGCTGGCCCGCCGGGCGGCTCTCGGGCACGAACATCACCTTGCGCACAAAGCGGCTCACCGGGCCGTCCAGAGCGGTGGGCTCGTCGAACAGGCAAAGCAGGTCTTTCACATACAGAACGCCCACGATCTCGTCCACCGTTTTGCGGAACACCGGCAGGCGGCTGTTGCCGCTTTCCACCGCCGCCGCGATCACCGACCGGCAGCTGGCGGTCTCGTCCACCGCCACCATGTCCATGCGATGGGTCATGATGTCGCCGGCGGTCACCTCGCCCAGATCGAAGATGTTGGTGATCATCGCTTTCTGGTTCTCGTCGATGAGGTCCTGCTCGTCGGCGTCGTCCACCATCTCATACAGGTCCTCTTCGGTGACCTGCTCGGTGTTGCCCAGGCCGGCCTTGTCCAAAAGGCGGCTCAGCGGCCCGGGCAGCTGCACGCCCCGCTTTGCGGCGGCCCAGCCGGCGGCCAGACCCACCAGA
>NZ_DBFNWJ010000006.1:0-3621 GCF_048426865.1 Candidatus Allofournierella merdipullorum | reverse complement strand
CCCCCCCGGGGGGGTTTTCAACCCCCCGAAAAAAAATGTTGGGTTTTGGCCCCCTAATGAGGGGGGCAAAAACGCCGGTCTTTGACAAAACGCGCAGAGCTTTCAACGAAGCATGGCGCTCTGGTTCACGATATAGGTGCTGTAGAGGAACAGCACGTCCTGGTCGGTGAACTCCACATACTGGGGCACAAGGCCGCTGACCATGTAGCGGATGTCCACCAGGGTCACCTTGCGGTACTGGCCCAGCAGCAGCGGAACGAGGCTGCTGGCATAGGAATCCCGGAACACCACCAGCTCCTTGTCGGTGGCCGCCAGGGGGCTCTCGACGGTGATGAGGGGGCTGGCCCCGCTCAAAAATACGTCGTAGGGCACGTCGGTGTCAAGGCGCCCGAGGTCGTAGACGGCGGTGGAATCGGGGTACTGGTAGTTGTCGCACACGGCGGCCACGGTGGCGTCGCTGACCAGATAGGTCAGTTCTTCCGGCTTGTCCGCGCCGTACTTGCCGTAGGCGCCGATGAAGCCTTCCACTGTCACCGGGTCAAAGCCGTCCATGTCCACCGAAAAGCCCATGGCTGCACCCAGCGCGTCCACCACGCCGCCCAGCCGCTCCTGCCGCCAGTGGCTGTCGGTGAAATAGTAGTCCTCCAGGGTCAGCGCCCCGGTCAGGTCGATCTTTTCGATGCCGCTGCCCATCAGCTGGCTGTCCACCGTGGAGAACAGAGCCTGATAGTCGGTGGCGGGCCTCACCTCGTCGGTCAGGTAATAGCCCTTGTCCGGCACGATGGCGTAAAAGGCGCGGTTCTCCTCGGTGAGCAGGTCCGCTTTCAGCTTTTCCAGCTTTTCACCAAAGCGCACTGCACTGTCCACGTCGGGCCCGTCCAGCGCCTCGACCCAGTGGCCGTGGGCGGTGTACATGCCGTTCTCGTCCGGGCGCATGCCGCGGTCGAACAGGCCCATTGCCACCGCAATGACAACAGCGGCAGCCGCGAAGCAGAGCCCCGCGGCTGCGAATGCGAGTTTGCGTTTCACGGCTTACTCAGCCACGGCGGCGGTGAAGCCGCTGTGCAGCTGCTCAGCCAGGTCGGCGCTGGTCATGATGAGGATGACGGTGTCGCCGGAGAAGTCCACGATCTTGCTCTCGGCTTCCACGCAGATCCACTTGCGGGGGTCGGCATTGGCCTCGATGTCGGCGGCCAGCTGCTCGGCCTCCTCGGCGCTGTTCGCCTTCACCAGGCAGACGGAGAAGGGCACGGAGGTCATGGCGGCCTCGGCGGCGATGCCGTCGGCATAGCGGTCACGGGTCACGCCCAGGTTGTACTCGGAGTTCTCCTCGGTGAGCGGGGTGTACTTGGCGCCGCCGTTCAGGTCGGCGGGCATCAGCATGGGGATCTGCTCCGCGTCGCCCGCGGCCAGCACCTGGTCCATCAGGGCCTCCAGGCTGCCGGGCTCGGCTTCGCTGGCAGGCTCGGAAGCGGGCTCAGAAGCAGGCTCAGAGGCGGGCTCGGAAGCCGGGGCGCTGCTGCTGGGCGCGGAGGAAGGCGCGGAAGAAGAGAGGGCGGAAGAGCAGCCGGCAAAGGCGGCAACAGCCATGATGAGGGCGAGGGTCAAAGCGAGTTTTTTCATGTGTGTGACTCCTTAATTTTAAAGAAATGTGCGGCCGGTTTGGGGTTAGTGTTCCCCGCCGGCACAAAGTAAACACCTGAGGTGAGGAAAATATTGCAAAGCGACTAAAATTTTTTTGCGTTTTTCATGCGAAACGCTCCCTTGCTCTGCGGGGAATAGATTGTTATACTTGTAACAGACGGAGAAACTCCGCCAAGCAAACGTTTTGTTTGACCTGAAAAGGAGAGGATACCAATGGCTAACCGCATCGTTCTGAACACCATTTCCTATCATGGCAAGGGCGCCATCGAGAACATCGTTCCCGAGCTGACCGCCCGCGGCTACAAAAAGGCTTTTGTCTGCTCTGACCCCGACCTTTTGAAGTTCGGCGTGACCAAGAAGGTCACCGACCTGCTGGAGGCGGCGGGCTTCGCCTATGAAGTCTACAGCGACATCAAGCCCAACCCCACCATCGAGAACGTGCAGCACGGCGTGGAGGCCTTCAAGACCAGCGGTGCGGACTGCATCGTGACCATCGGCGGCGGCTCCTCCATGGACACCGCCAAGGCCATCGGCATCATCGCCAACAACCCCGAGTTTGCCGACGTGCGCAGCCTGGAGGGCGTTGCCCCCACCAAGAAGCACGCGGTGTTCACCATTGCCGTGCCCACCACCGCCGGCACCGCCGCCGAGGTGACCATCAACTACGTCATCACCGACGTGGAGAAGAAGCGCAAGTTCGTCTGCGTGGACACCAACGACATCCCCGAAGTTGCCGTGGTGGACCCGGACATGATGTCCACCATGCCCAAGGGCCTCACCGCCGCCACCGGCATGGACGCGCTGACCCACGCCATCGAGGGCTACATCACCAAGGCCGCCTGGGAGATGACCGACATGTTCCATCTCAAGGCCATCGAGCTCATCGCGAAGCACCTGCGGGGCGCCGTTGCCGGCGAGCCGGAGGGCCGTGAGGGCATGGCGCTGGCCCAGTACATCGCCGGCCAGGGCTTCTCCAACGTGGGTCTCGGCATCGTGCACTCCATGGCCCACAGCCTGGGCGCTGTCTACGACACCCCCCACGGTGTGGCCAACGCCATCCTGCTGCCCACCGTGATGGAGTACAATGCTCCCGCCACCGGCGAGAAGTACCGCGACATCGCCAAGGCCATGGGCGTGGAAGGCGTGGACGCCATGACCCTGGACGAGGCCCGCAAGGCCGCCTGCGCCGCCGTGAAGCAGCTGAGCCAGGACGTGGGCATCCCCGCCGACCTGAAGGCCATCGTGAAGGAGGAGGACGTGCAGTTCCTCTCCGAGAGCGCCTATGCCGACGCCTGCCGCCCCGGCAACCCCCGCGACACCAGCGTGGAGGAGATCGCCGCGCTCTACCGCAGCCTGATGTAAGGCGTTCAGAACCAATCAAAAGAAAGAGGGGCCGCCCCGCGGGGCGGCCCCTCTTTTTGTGTGCATCGATGCTGGCTTGGCGAAAGGTCACATCCCGCCGCAGTAAAAACGAGTCACGGCATAACTGCCGTCCAGCGGCCCGGCCGAGAGCTGGCCTGTGTATTCCTCCGCCTCGCCGTCCACGGTCAGGCTGACGGTGAAATCAAAGTTGTCGTCGCCTGTGCCTTCCAGCTGAACTTCTGCCACCTCCACCTGCTTGCCCGCGTAAAACTCGTCGTACCGGCTCAGGGTGCGGTTGGCGACGAGCACGTCCAGTGCTTCGGGGCTGACGCAGGGGGCGAGCCCCTCATAATAATCCGTCACGGCGGCCTCGTCTATGACGGAAGCCTGGGAGAAGGCATCGTAGCGGCCGTCGGCGTTGGCGGTGAAGAATTCCGTCAGAAATGCCTCGCCGGCCTCCTCCGGTGTCTGGAAGGCCGCTTCCTTGGCGGAACAGGCGCACAGGGCCAGAGCCAGCGCCAGGAATGCCAGAAAAAGTTTCGGGATGCGGACGTTCATGAGCGGGGCCTCCTTTTCCTTTTTTAAAGGGGTGTTCCTTGATTTGAATATAGCATG
>NZ_DBFNWJ010000005.1:0-27564 GCF_048426865.1 Candidatus Allofournierella merdipullorum | reverse complement strand
ATGTATATATTTTACAATGTAAGGAGGGAAAATCCACCCAACTCCACTTTCATACCCAGCCAAGACAACACGGAGATGAATGGAATGACAGAAGACATTGTGAAAAAATACCAGGGTTACCAACTTTACGGGAACTGGTTAAAGGATCTGAATCCTCTCAACAAAATAAACGTTTGGCTTGTGATCGGCGTTACGGCCATGGTTTTCAAGGACTGGCGATTCGGCGCGGTGGCCATCGCAGCCTATCTTCTGCTGGCGGCATACCTGGGCATTTTCCGCTCGTTCATCAAAATGTTCTCGGTGTGCGTGGTGTTTCTCGGTGTGTTTATGACGGTCACCCGTGTTTTTATCCATCGCAATGAGGGCGACCCGCTGTTCCAGGTGTTCGGGTTTTCAGTAACCGACGCGGCGCTGGAAAACGGGCTGGACATGTCCGCGTTTTTGCTGGGATTCTCCGGGGCACTGTTTCTTTTGTTCCTCACCACGCCGATGCGCGACATTATGCTGGCGCTGGAGCAAAAGGGCTGGGTCAAGCCTTCCACTTCCTACATCGTGCTCGTCTCCTTCAAAACCATCACGGAGCTCACCAACAACATGCGCACCATTCTGGAGAGCCAGAAGGCGAGAGGCATCGAGACGGAAGGAAACCTGTGGGTGCGCTTTAAATCGGCCTTTCCCACCATCAGCCCCATGGTGCTGGGCGCGATCTCCTACACGGAGGAAAAATGTATTTCCATGGAATCCCGCGCGTTCGCGAATGAAAAGGGCCACACCTATCTGCGGCTTTTCCGCCCGGTCCCGGCCTGGGAAAAGGTGTTCGTGGCCTTTGTGGACGTCGCGTGCGTGCTGGGAATGGCCTGGGCCGTCTATGCCAAGATCACGGGCATCATGTGAGAGGAGGTATTTGATATGGCAGGCACAGAATTTGTGAAGATGACGGACGTCCGTTATACTTATCCGCTTTCCGATCATCCGGCGCTGGACCACCTCGACCTTGTGCTCGAGCGGGGCAAATTCTACGGCGTGATCGGCGAAAACGCCGCGGGAAAAACCACGCTGTGCAATCTGATCCGGGGCCTGTGCCCTCATTTTTACCTGGGTACGCTGGAGGGCGAGGCGTTGATCGACGGACAGGATGTGCGCACAATCGATGACCAGAAGCTGGCCGTGGAAATCGGGTTTGTGTTTCAGAACCCCTTTGTGCAGATGAGCGGCATTCGTGAGACTGTGTTCGAAGAGGTGGGTGTCGGGTTGGAGAACCTGGGCATTCCGCGGGAGGAAATGATGCGGCGAATCGTGGAGGTGTGCCGCGCGCTGCACATCGAAAACCTGCTGGACAAAAACCCGTTGGAGCTGTCCGGCGGCCAATGCCAGCGGGTGGCCTTCGCTTCCATCATCGCCATGGACGCAGACGTGATGGTCATTGACGAGCCCACCAGCCAGCTGGATCCGGAGGGCACGGAGGACGTGTTTGAAATCATCCAGCTGCTGAAAGGGCGGGACAAGACCATCATTCTGGTAGAGCACAAGATCGACCTGATTGCGGAATACTGCGACGAGGTCATCGTGATGAAGGATGGCCGTATCGCCATGAAGGGCGATACCCGCACGGTGCTTTCCGATCCCCGCCTGCAGGAATGGGGCGCACCCGTCCCGGCGGCGGCCCGGCTTGGCCATGCGCTACGGGCGGCAGGCTGTGCCTTGCCCCGGATCCCGATTACCAACAGCGAGGCCGCCGCCCTTGTGCGCGGACTGTGAAGGAGGGTTGCTCATATGTCGATCCAGCTTGAACACGTGTATTATACCTATCCCAACGGTTACACTGCATTGGAGGATATCAATCTCACCATCAGCGAGGGGGAAAAGGTCGCCATTGTGGGGCAGAATGGCGCGGGAAAGACCACTGCGGTAAAACTGATGAACCGTATCCACAAGCCCACCAAGGGGCGGGTGCTGGTGGACGGGGTGGACACCCGCGAACGCACCACCGCCCAGATCGCGAAATTTGTGGGCTATGTTTTCCAGAATCCGGACGATCAGATCTTTAACCAAAGCGTGGTGTCCGAGGTGCAGTACATGCTCAAACGCACAAAGGTCGCCGAGGAGGAGATCAAACGCCGCACCGACCACGCTCTGGCGCTCACCGGGCTGGAGGCGTACCGGGAGACCAACCCCTACGACATCCCCTTGCCGTTGCGCAAGTTTCTGACCATTGCGGCGGTCATTGCCACCCAGCCACGGTACATCGTTCTGGACGAACCCACCGCCGGCCAGGACAGCCGAGGCAATGCCATCCTTCGGCAAATCATCGGGGAGATGACCGGGCAGGGGGTCGCGGTGGTGACCATCTCCCACGATATGGATTTTGTCGCCGACAACTTTGACCGGGTGGTGGCGATGGCCCACAAAAATGTTGTGCTGGACGCCTGTGCCCGGGATGTGTTCTGGAACGACCAGGCGCTGGAAGAATGCCGCATCCGCCGCCCCGGCATCGCGGAGATTGCCCACCTCCTGGGATGGGACGACGAGCGGGTACTCCACTGCGACGAAATGGTGGAACTCATCTGCAGCCACAGCCAGGCCGACGGAAACAAACAATGAGGGAAGGAACAGTTATGCCACAGGAAAAAAGCCCCGAACAGACAAACAGCGGACCCATGTCCTTTGAGGAGAGGGTCTCGCTGCATATGCTGAAACTCAACGATGTTGAGGACGATATTGTGGATTACCTGCGGCTGAACGCCGGAGGCATCAGCGATATATCCATCAACAAGATCGCGAAGGATCTCTATATCTGCCCCAACACAGTTGTACGTCTGGCGCGAAAACTCGGCTACAAGGGGTTCTCCGAACTGAAGTATTCCCTCGCGGCGCAGCACGGGGATCGGGAGCAGGAAGAACTCAAAAAGATCAAGCGTTTTTTGGAACCAGAATTGTCCAAGCACATTCTGCGCACAGTGCGCCTGATCGACAAAAAAATGCTGCGCGACGTGTTGACCATGGTGTACAACGCCCGTCGTGTAGCCCTGTTCGGCATGGGGGACAGCCAATACTATTGCGAACTGCTGGCCAAGTATCTCAGCCGGGTCAGCGACAACATCGAGATGCGCTTTCATATCCTGATGGATTCGGAATACAGTGTCAGCCGGCTGAAGGAAGGGGATGTGGCCATCTTCATCAGCTGCACCGGCGAGTCCTCCTGGATCACCGACCTGGCCAGGCTGGCACACCAGAAGCGCGCGGTCATCATCTCCATCACCATGGACACCGACAACACCCTGCGCCGCATTGCCGACAAAGCGCTGGTGTTCAGCAGCGAGGACAAGTATTTTAAAAACTACAATGTGCCGGATCTCACCGGGCTTATGCTGTTGATCCGCTACATTGCCAACACCTACTGGAATTCCTATCTGAACACCGACGACGAAATTGTGTAAATTTACACCTCCACAAAATTTGGTAAATATTAATATAAAGAATCACAGATTTTACAAGATATTTGGTAATATTGAGGCATAAGAGGAGGGGCGACAATATTTTCCCCTGAGAAATTGGCACGAGAAAGGAGACAAAAGAGCAATGAGTAAGAAAATCGGACGTTTGACACTGTTTTTGATCCCCATCGGCGTGGCGGTCAATCTGGTGGGCTTTCAGCTGTTTGCCATCATGCTGAAGCTTCCTCTCTCCATGGACTCCATCGGCACCATCGTGGTGGGCACCCTCTGCGGGCCCTGGGCAGGCGCGATCGTGGGCTTTTTGTCCAATCTGGTGAACTGCATCACCGACCCCACGGCCATCTTCTTCGCACCGCTGAACATCGTGTTTGGCGTGATCGCCGGCTTCATGGGCAAAAAGGGCGCTTTCGATTCCTTTATCAAAGCACTCGTCACCTCGCCCTTCTATTCGGTGATCGGCGGCCTGGGCGGCGCGATCACCACCTACCTTGCCTTCGGCCTGGATTTCGATGCCGGGTGGCTGTCCGTGGTGCTGGGCATTCCTCTGTACGAGGCGGGCATGCCCAAACTGCTGGCCATTGCCGTTGTCCGGCTGATCTCGGATGTGCCGGACAAGATCATTGCCTGTATGTTCTCGTTCCTGATCATCATGGCGCTGCCGGTGCGGTACCTGGTAAAACTGCCCAACGGCGAGCGGTTTATCAAAAAGAGAAAGGGTGAGCAGGCCGACAGCGGCGCGGCGTAAAAGGCACGCGCTGCCGCTTGCCAAGGAAAACGAGGCGACCAACGGGTGACAGGTGAACTATGATCTATCTGATAATCGGGGTTCTGCTGTCCAGCCTGGTTACGATCCTGTTCAAGGTGGCGGACCGGCTCAGGCTGAACAGTGACAATCTGATCCTGGTGAATTATTTGCTTGCGGCAGTGGTATCAGGCGTGTTATGCGGGCAGGCCGGTTTGTATGCGGGCCTGCCCGCCCGGCTGATGAGTGCCGATATCTCCACACTGCTGACCGCAAAAACGCCCGGAAACACCTGCTTTTTGCTGATGATCGTAGGGTTCTTTTCGGGAGTCTACTATATCGTGGACCTTTTCAACACCAAAAGCAGCGTGATCTACAACGGGGCCACCCTCACCGCGCTGTTCGGCAAGTTCGGTTTTCTGATCTCCACCTTCACCGCGGCCATTGTGTGGAAGGAAATCCCCACCGGGCTGCAGTTTATCGGCATCCTTTTGGCGATCGCCGGTATCCTGCTGGCCTCGGGCGGCCTGAAGAACGCGGGCGGCGCCAAAAAGCCGCTGCTGCTGGCCGCGCTTGTACTTACCGGCGGCCTGATGGAAATCAACGGCAAGTGCGCGGTGTATTACACCATGGAAGGCTTCGACAGCCTGTATGTGAGTGTTATCTTCACCACGGCGTTTTTGCTGTGCGTGGCGCACACCGCCCGCACCTGCATCCGCACCGGCACCAGGTTCACCATCTCCTGGCGGGATATTGCGGGCGGCATTATCCTGGGGCTGCCCAACGTGGCGGGCAGCTATCTGGCGTTGATGGCCATGCAGACGGTCCCCGCGAACATCTATTTCCCCACCAATGCCGTGGGCAATCTGGTGGTCGTTTCCCTGGCGGGAATGCTGCTGTTCCGGGAAAAGACCAACGCGATGCAGAAGCTCGCCATTGTGGTCACGGTGGTGAGCCTGACACTTTTGAATCTGTAACACAACAAGGAGGTGGAAAGATGCGTCAGTATATGGTCTGCGGGCAGGTCGTGGTAGATCGGGTGATGCCTCACGGAAAGCAGGCCCAGCCGGAGATCCGCCTGGGCGGCGGGGTGATGTACGCGGTGGCGGGCCTGAAGATATGGACGGACGCCTGCGGCGCCGCAGCCTACACAGGCCGGGATTTCCCGGAGTATTACGGAAACTGGCTGTCGGAGAACGGGATCGCCGCGGACGGGTTCATCCCCCGGTTCGAGCACACAAACCGGGCCGATCTGTTCTATCTGCCCAACGGCACCCATGCCATGGGCCCAGGTGACCCCAACTATATGAACGGGGGAGACCTGCCGGACTGGCAGCTGGTGGAACCGTTCCTGCGCGGCCCGGGGGAAAAGGCGCTGCATCTGATCGGCGCCGACCTGACGGAGCTGCTGAAGCAGCTGCAGGCGGAGCGGGCCAAGGGGCTGCTGGTGGGGTACGAGATGGACCCAGACGAGAGCATCCCCGATATGCCGGAATACATCCGGCAGGTCACCGATCACTGGGTGGACTTTTTCTCCCTCTCCTGCGAGGAGGTCAAGGGCATCGTGCCCGGCGTGCGTGACCTGGAGGACGCGCTGGAATACATGTGCGCCCTCAACTGCCCCTCCTTCTTCCGGGCGGGTACCCAGGGAGCCTATATGATCGCCGGCCACAAGGCGCACTATTCCCCCATGATCGACGTGTTTGGCTCCAAAGACCCCACGGGCTGCGGAAATTCCAGCACAGCGGCGGCGTTTTACGCCATGTGCGAAGGGCACAGCCCCCGCTACGCGTCCATGATCGGCGCGGTGACCGCCTCGCTGAATGCCAGCTGCGTCGGGTTGGTGCCCCGCATCGACCTCCAGACACGCCAACGCTGTTTGCGCCTTGCACGGGATTATGATGCAAACTTCCAACAGGAAGAATTGAATTAGTAGGAGGCATGCTGAATGAATGATGAACTTCGTGCGCGGGCGTTTGACTCTCGCCTGGCCAGGCAGGCCATGATCGCGGCAGACGTGATCCAGGCAGTTTTTGATCATGTGGGCGAGTGCTGGGAAGCCCTGAGCATGGAGGAGATCTTCAACACACGGGAGATCATCCTCACCGGCTGCGGCGACAGTTACTGCGCTGCGGTGGCCACACAGCCGCTGTTTGAAAAGATGACCCGGGTGAAGGTGCGGGCAATGCCCTGCATCGAGGTCAGCCGCTGCATGGCAAAAAGCAGGTTCGGATACCGCCCCGACACGCCTTTGGTGATCGGCATCTCGGTCACCGGCACGGTGTCCCGCGTGGAGGAGGCGATCAAACGGGCGGCGATGAACGGCGCGAACACCCTGGCAGTCACCGACGACCCGGATTCTCCGGTGGCCCGCAGCGCAGCACACACAGTGTGCTTGGGCCTGCCCAAGGGCCTGGATTACAGTCCCGGGGCCAACAGCTACAACGGTTCCCTGGTGGCGCTGATGGCCCTGGCCCTGCGGATGGGCCGAGTAAAGAACAATATCTCCGAAGAAGAACTCTTTGCCATGCGGGATGCGATCCCCGCCTACGCCGCGGCCTGCCAGGCAAAAATGAAGGAATACCGGGAGAAAGCGTTTCAGGTGGCGCTGCGCTGGAAAGACCTGCGCGCGGTGGACTTCATCGGCGATTACGGGGATTATGCCACCGCCTTCTTCGGCTCGGCCAAGGTGCTGGAGACCTATGGCGGCTACACTACATACGACGACTCGGAAGACTGGTGCCACATCAACTTCTTCATCCAGGACCCCCGCACCGTGGGGCGTGTGGTGATCGCGAACCAGCAGTCCCCCTCCTTCGGACGTATCCGGGAGACCATCCGGGCCATCAGCCTGCTGGAGAGCCCCTGCATGGTGGTGACCGATGCGGACCCCTCGCGGTTCCCGCCGGAATGCACCGTGTTCACCTTCCCCAAGCCGGAGTATTTCTGGCTGGCGCCGCTGATGGAGCACTTCGCCTTCGACATGGTGGCGGGCGGCATCGAGATGCTGCTGGAAATCCCGCAGTTCCGCAGCGATCTGGCGGATTTTCACCAGGAGAACACCGAGGACGAGGTGCGCATTCGTTCCAGCAAGATCGAAATGGTATAAAGGAGGGAGCTTATGTATTTCAGAAAGACCTATCCCCTCGTCACCACCAAGAGCAACGAGGGGATCGACATCAAAGCCATGATCCTGGACGCCATCGGCGAGAGCGGCATCAAAAACGGGCTTGCCGCCGTGGAGATCGGCCATTCCACTGCGGGCATTATGACCACCACAGACCATTGCCCGGAGGTGCAGCAGGATCTGGCCGCTGAACTGGACCGTCTCGTTCCTCCGCGGGTGAACTTTATCCACCAGGAAACGCCGGAAGACGCGTCCGGGCATATCAAGTGCGCACTGTTCGGAAATACCGTGACCCTCATTGTGGAAAATGGAACTCTGCTTTCCAAGGATAAACTGGGTATTTTTATGATGGAATATGACGGCCCGCGTCACCGCAAGGTGAATGTGGCGGTGCTGGGTGAACAGTGAGGAGGAGAGATGATGACGCATCGTGATTGTGACAACGCGCTGCTCACCCAAGTGCGCAATGCGGCCCAGACAGTGCTGTCCATGTCGGAGACATTCACCTTTTCCTATCTGGAAAAGTGCCTGCCTGCCGAGGCGCTGCAAAAGGTGCAGAAGGTGATTCTCACTGGCTGCGGCGACAGCTATTGCATTGGCGTGGCGGCGCGGCCCTGCTTTGAGTCGGAGGGTGCTTATCCGGGCTTCCAGGCGGAGGCGCTCCGAAACATCGAGGCCGCCCGATATTACCGCACCTATGCCGGATGGGGCGAAAAAAAGGCGGAGGATCATCTGATCTGCGCGGTTTCCATCACCGGAAGCCCGGTGCGCCCCCGGGAGGCTCTGGCCCGCATCAACCAGCTGGGCGGCATATCGGTGGCGTTCACTGACAACGAGAACAGCCTTTTTGCCCGGGAGGCAAAGTACGCCGTGCGCATCAATGTGCCACAGGACCATTACAAGCCCGGCGTGACCGACGAGGAGTGCCCCGGCATGACCTCCTACATCGCCGGCTGTTACGCTGTGATGATGTTCGGGCTGTACATGTGCGTCTGCAAAGGGTTGATGACAAAACAGCAGGCCGAGGAACAGCGGCAGGCCGCCATTGAATATGCCCGGGCATTTACGCCTGAGTTGATTGATGACTTGGAGGAGAAAGCGTTCCGCTTTGCCGAAAAACTGCAGGCGGACGGCTTTGACTGCATGGACTTCATCGCGGAGGACCAGGAATTTGCCACCGCGTTTTTCGCATCCGCCAAGATGGTGGAGTCATTCGGGGCGGTGACCACTCATGATGACGCCGAAGACTGGTGTCATATCAATTATTTCAATCGTAACCCGGCCCGCATCGCCACCTTCCTGATGGCCAATCCATCCTCGCCGTCTTTCTCCCGGGATCAGGAGACGGCCACCTGCGCGGTGGCCATCAAGCGGCCACTGGCCATCATCTGCGAGGATACTGCCGATGGATTGCCCGAGCAGGCGTGGACTTTTAAAATGCCCACCCCGAAATACCGCTGGATCAACGCGCTGCTGCAACACATCCCTATGGACTTCATTGCGGCGTATCTTGGAATCTTTCGCCGTCAGATGCCCGTTGGGATTTCCAGTGAGCTGCATGAAAGGGATGCAGCCTGCGCCCGCTTCAAAAAGAGCGAACAGGTTTTTGTGGAGGAGCTGTGACTATGCCTGAACGGACTAGGAATTGCAGCAAGCAGTAAAATGAGCGGCCCCCTCCCGGAACCCGGGAGGGGGCCGCTACTGTTTTGTTCCTGTTCAGGCCTGCCGGCGCAGCAGCAGAAGGCGTTGGTCGGTGCCCTCCTCAAAACGGCTCTCGCCGGTGGGGCTGAACCCGTGGGCGGCGTAAAACCGCCGCGCGCCTGCGTTTGCTTCCAGCGCCCAGAGGCGGTCTGCCCCAAAGCGCGCTGCCGCGAATTCCAGCAGCGCCGCGCCCACGCCCCTGCCCTGAAAGCAGGGGTCCACAAAGAGCTTTTCCACTTCCCGGCCCTGAAGGCGCACGAAGCCCCGCAGTACCCCGTCGTCCCAGACGAAGGTGCGGGATAGGGCGTCCTGGTCCTCCGCGAGCCGCTGCGCCAGCGGCACCACCTGCATCTCGCAGAAGGAATACTGCTCGTCTTTGAAGATAGGAAAAAAGTTCAGTCGGTTGTTGAACACCAATATTTCCGCGATGCGCCCGGCGTCTTGCGCCGCCGCGGGACGGATGAAAGGCGCGGATGCGCTGTGCTCCATGGGACCCTCCCTTCTTATAAAAAACCGGGCAGGGCAAAAACCCCGCCCGGCGGTGTGCGTTTTTTAGAATTTCGCCAGCAGCTGCGCGTTGTCCTCGCGGTCAAAGACCATGGCGCTGATGTGGTCCAGATAGATGAGGGCCAGGCGCTTGCCGGTGTCCTCGCTGAAGCTCTCCTTCAGGTCCGGCATTTCCGCGAAGGCGGCGGCGTAGGCCTCGGCGCTGGTGTCAAAGTTCACCGTGCCGCGGATGCGCACCCACTCGTCCGACCCAAGGGCGGCGGTCAGCTCCAGGTTGGTGTTGTCCAGCAGCTGCTTGTAGGCCTCCTTGTGCTTGCCCATGGCGATGTAGAAACGGTCGTTCCAGACCATGTAGTGGTTGATGGGCCGCACACGGGGCAGATAGCCCTCCACGGTGGCCAGATATAAGACCGGACGGCCTTCCAGTACCTTTTTCAGTTCTTCCATGTTCCCTCGCTCCTTACCCACTCAAATGTTCGCTGTGCCGGTGAAGGCGGTGCGGGCGTGGCCGGTCATCAGCACCTGCCAGTCGCTGCCCACCCGGATGGTGAGCGTGCCGCCCAACAGTTCCACCTGCACGTCCTCGCCGGGGCGGCACAAGCCCCCGGCCACGCAGGCCGCCACGCTGGCGCTGGCCCCGGTGCCGCAGGCCAGCGTCTCGCCGCTGCCCCGCTCCCACACCCGCATCTTCAAACGGTTCGGCCCCAGCACCTGGATGAACTCGGTGTTCACCCCTTCGGGGAATGCCATGTGGTGTTCAAACCCCGGGCCGATCTTTTGCAGGTCCACCCCGGCCACGTCCGGCACCAGTGTCACGCAGTGGGGGTTGCCCACCGACACGCAGGTCACCGGCCAGGCCCGGCCGCCCACCATCAGCTCCTTGCCGATGGCCGGCCCGTCGCCAAAGCCCAGCGCGGGCAGGTCGGCGGGGGCAAAGCTGGCCTTGCCCATCTCCACCTGCCACATGCCCTCGCCCATGCGCCGCAGCGTCTTGATGCCCGCGCGGGTCTCCACCCTGGCCTCGTCCTTCACGAGGCCGTGCTCAAACAGCCACTGAGCCACGCATCGCACGCCGTTGCCGCACATGGAGCCCTCGCTGCCGTCGGCGTTGAACATGCGCATCTTCGCGTCGGCCACGTCGCTGTGGCAGATGCAGATGAGGCCGTCCGCCCCCACGGCAAAGTGCCGGGGGCTCAGGGCCACCGCCGCGGCCGCGGGGTCAAAGGAAAGGCCGGCAAGGCAGTCCACATAGATGTAGTCGTTGCCGCAGCCCTCCATTTTGGTGAAATCCAAAACCACCGAAAACTCCCCCCTCCGGGGCGGAAAAGGGCGCATTCTGCCCTTCGGCCCCACTCTGTTTTTATTATAACGTCAAACCCCGGCCAGCACAAGGAAAACCGCCAAAAAACTTGCTCCAGGCCCTTGACAACCCCTCATAGATAGGCTATAAAATGATATAGTATAAACACACCGCACCTGCGGAGCAACGAAAAGGGAGTTTTAACGATTATGGATACTTTCGAACGCATCCGTGAGCTCTTGGCCGAACAGCTGGACATCGACGAGGACAAGATCACCATGGACAGCGATATTCTTGAGGACTTCGAGGCCGACAGCCTGGACGTGGTGGACATGGTCATGACCCTGGAAGACGAGTTCGGCGTGGAAGTGCCCGACGAGCAGATCGAGAATTTCCACACCGTTGGGGACGTCGTGCGCTACGTCGAGGAAAACAGCTGAAAACACACATGCTGTGATCACGCCCCTGCCGCTGCGGGGGCGTGTTTTTTAATCAAACCGAACAGGAAGGAACGGCGCAAATGAGCGAACAGAAGAAGAAACTGGTGGAGGCCATCACCCCCATCAACGAGGATTTTGCCCAGTGGTACACCGACGTGTGCCTGAAGGCGGAGCTGGTGGACTATTCCAGCGTGAAGGGCTGCATGATCCTTCGCCCCTACGGCTACGCCATCTGGGAGAACATCACCCACATCCTGGACGGCATGTTCAAGGCCACCGGCCATGAGAACGTGGCCATGCCCATCTTCATCCCCGAGAGCCTGCTCCAGAAGGAGAAGGACCACGTGGAGGGCTTTGCCCCCGAGGTGGCCTGGGTCACCCACGGCGGCCTGGACCAGCTGGAGGAGCGCCTGTGCGTGCGCCCCACCAGTGAGACCCTGTTCTGCGACCACTTCGCCCATGTGCTGCACTCCTGGCGCGACCTGCCCATGAAGTATAACCAGTGGTGCAGTGTGGTGCGCTGGGAAAAGACCACCCGCCCCTTCCTGCGCAGCCGCGAGTTCTGGTGGCAGGAGGGCCACACCATCCACGAGACCGCCCAGGAGGCCATCGAGGAGACCGAGCAGCAGCTGAACACCTACGCCGAGCTGTGCGAGAAGTACCTGATGATCCCGGTGGTGAAGGGCAAGAAGACCGACAAAGAGAAGTTTGCCGGCGCGGAGGCCACCTACACCATCGAGGCCATGATGCACGACGGCAAGGCCCTGCAGAGCGGCACCAGCCACTACTTCGGCGACGGCTTCTCCCGCGCCTTTGACGTGCAGTTCACCGGCCGCGACAACCAGCTGCAGTATCCCCATCAGACCAGCTGGGGCGTGTCCACCCGTCTGGTGGGCGCCATCATCATGACCCACGGCGACGACGAGGGCCTCATCCTGCCCCCGGCCATCGCCCCCTTCCAGGTGGTCATCGTGCCGGTGGCCGCCCACAAGCCCGGCGTCACCGAGAAGGCCGAGGAGCTGGCCAAGCGCCTCTCCAAGTTCTGCCGCGTCAAGCTGGACAACTCCGACAACAGCCCCGGCTGGAAGTTCAGCCAGTGGGAGATGAAGGGCGTGCCCCTGCGCCTGGAGATCGGCCCCAAGGACATCGAGAAGAACCAGTGCGTGCTGGTGCGCCGCGACAACCGGGAAAAGACCTTCGTCTCCCTGGACGAGCTGGAGACCGCCATCCCCGCCCAGCTGGACGCTCTGGCCCAGAGCCTCTACGCCCGCGCGCTGGAGAACCGGGAGATGCGCACCTGGGCCGCCACCACCATGGACGAGGTGAAGGCCCTGGCCGAAGCGAACAACGGCTACATCAAGACCATGTGGTGCGGCGACGTTGCCTGTGAGGAGAAGATGAAGGAGGAGGCTGGCCTGTCCAGCCGGTGCATGCCCTTTGAGCAGGAGCACCTCTCCGACGTCTGCCCCATCTGCGGCCGTCCCGCCAAGGTGATGGTCTACTGGGGCAAGGCTTACTGAGCAAGCGCCCCCCGGAACAAAACCGCAGCCCGACCCCTTCGAGGGGTCGGGCTTTTTTGCGCCTGCCGTGCAAAAAAGCCGCAGGGAAACTCGCGTTTCCCGGCGGCCTGTGGGTCTGGCTTTCTGCCGTGTCAGTCCAGCGGCACCACTTTCAAAAACACCGCCTGCACCTTGGGGCTGAAGTTCAGGTCTTTGTGGTAGCGGCCGAACAGCCACTTTTTGTATTGGGTGGCCTTCATGATCTGGTCAAAGAAGTTGTGCAGCCAGTTGGGCTGGCCCCGCATCAGCTGGGTGAATTCCAGGATCTGCAGCGGCGCGTCGTGGGTGAGGATGTAGTCCACCTCGCTGCCGGCGGCCTGCAGGCTCTCCACGCAGTATTCCAGCTCGTCGCTGGTGGGCAGCTCCGCCCGCCACCAGTTCACGCCTTCCTCCCGGTCCTCCTTGTCCCAGCTCTCGGCGCCGCCGAAGCACAGCAGCTTTTTGCCCTCGATCTCCAGAACGCTGCCCCGCTGGATGTAGTAGAGGTTGCCGCCGATGTGTCTGGCCCGGCCGCCCATGAAGTCCTCCACCGGGTAATCCCGCAGCAGGTCAAAGTTCTCGTGGCAGCCGTCGATGAACAGGATGCGATAGCGGCGCTTGGTCAGCCACTTGAGGCGTTTTTGTTCCGCCTTGTCTCCCGACCAGAGAAAGCCGAAATCCCCCAGCACGATCAGGGTGTCGCCCTTTTTCAGCTTTTTAACGGCTTTGTCGGCAAAACGCTCGATGTCGCCGTGGAGATCGCCGGTCACATAAATCACGGGGGAACACACCTCTTTCACACAAAAAAGCCTTTATAAGCGGCCTCAAAACTGCTATAATATATAAGATTCCACCCGGGGCCAGGGGGCGTTGCGCCGCCCTTCCCGGCAGGGTCATCTGTTTTTTATTTTAACGCCTTTAAAGGGAAATGTCTATATGAAAAAAACCATCGCTTTTCTGCTCACCCTTGCGGTGATGGCCGGGCTTCTGGCCCTGCCTGCCTCGGCGGCCGGCTTCACGCCGCCCTTCGACGTGGCTGCCCCCGGGGTCTATGTGGTCAATCTGGACACCAACATCATCGTCTACGAAAAGAACAGCGACCAGGTGCTGCCCACCGCCAGCACCGCCAAGGTGATGACCGCCATCCTGCTGCTGGAACAGTATCAGGACCAGCTGGATTCCGTCACCGTGTCCATGCCCCGCTATGTGCAGGACGAACTCTACGGCAAGGGCATGCAGGTGGCGGACATCCGCCCCGGCGAGACCCACACTTTGCGCAATCTGCTCAACGCCATGCTGGTCTACAGCGGCGCCGACGCGGCCATGGCCATTGCGGACTATGTGGGCGGCGGCAGCCAGGAGAACTTCGTCTACATGATGAACGCCAAGGCGAAGGAGATCGGCTGCACCGACACCAACTTTGTGGACGCGGTGGGCATGAGCAGCGAAAATGTCACCACCGCTCGTGACCTCTACCTCATCTTCCGCTATGCCCTCAGCTTTGATACCTTCAAGGAGGTCATCGCCACCCAAAAGTACGACATGGGCGAGATGCTGCCCCGCTACCCGGCGGGCACCTACAACCTGTTCAACACCAACGTGATGATCCGCGAGGGCGCGGGCGGCGTGTTCTACCGGGACTACTGCAAGGGCGGAAAGACCGGAACGCTGGAAGACTGGGCCAATCTGGTGGCCTGGCACAACCAGGACGGCAAGAGTTACATCTCGGTGGTTCTGAACAGCCCCAACTCCTGCGACCCATACTCCTCCACCTATCTGGACCCCAACGGAAATCCGAAGTACAATCCTGCCGCCTATGAGACCTGTCAGCTGATGGACTGGGTGTTCGAGAGCTTCGACATCCTGCCCGCGCTGGACAAGAACGAGCCCATCGAGCAGGTGTCGGTGAAATACTGCGCCGAGACCGACCGGCTGATGGTCTACCCGGCGGACGACCTGCTCACCATCCTGCCCGCCGGCGCGGACGAGAGCATCACCCAGAAGACCTTCCACCTGCCCGAGAGCGTGGCCGCTCCGGTGAAGCAGGGAGACGTGATCGGCACGGTGGATATCTCCCTTTCCGGCGAGGTCATCGGCACGGTGGAACTGCTGGCCGAGCGCGATCTGGACCGGAACATGGTGCTCTACACCTTGAGCAAGGTGGGCGAGTTCTTCTCCAGCCTCTACTTCAAGGTGCTGATGGTGCTCACCGGAGCCGTCGTGGCGGTGTATCTGGTGTTCTATTTCATCTCTCTGGCAAAGGGGCGCGGTTCCAAAAAGATCCGCCGCCGCTATTGATAGAATGGGAAAATGAGGGGGCAAAGGCTTATGCTGGACGTGAAACGCAATCTCACCACCATCATGGACTTCTACGAACTGACCATGGCGGCGGGCTATCTGGAAGAGGGCTACGAGGACAAGATCAGCGTCTTTGACATGTTCTTCCGCAAGATCCCCGACGGCGGCGGCTACGCCATCATGGCGGGTCTGGACACCTTCATCGAGGCGGTGGAGAACCTCAAGTTTACCGAGCAGGACATCGAGTATCTGGCGGGCACCGGCGTGTTCAACGAGAAATTCCTGGACTATCTGCGCAATTTCACCCTGCACTGCAACATCTGGGCCATCCCCGAGGGCACGCCCATCTTCCCCCAGGAGCCCATCGTCACGGTGGAGGGCCCCTCCATCGAGTGCCAGCTGCTGGAAACGCTGCTGCTGGTCACCTTCAACCACCAGTGTCTGGTGGCCACCAAGTCCAACCGCATCGTGCGCAGCGCCCAAGGCCGCCCCGTGATGGAGTTCGGCGCCCGCCGCGCCCAGGGGTATGACGCCGCGGTCTACGGCGCCCGCGCCGCCTACATCGGCGGCTGCGCCTCCACCAGCTGCGTCATGGCCGCCCGGGACTTCGGCATCCCCGCCAGCGGCACCATGGCCCACAGCTGGGTGCAGATGTTCGACAGCGAGTACGAGGCATTCGCCACCTACGCCCGCCTGTATCCCGACGGCTGCGTGCTGCTGGTGGATACTTACAACGTGACCAAGAGCGGTGTGCCCAACGCCATCAAGGTGTTCGACGAGGTGCTGAAGCCTCTGGGCAAGCGGCCCAAGGGCATCCGCATCGACTCCGGCGACATCGCCTACCTTTCCAAAAAGGCCCGCAAAATGCTGGACGAGGCCGGCTATGAGGACTGTCCCATCTGCGCCTCCAACAGCCTGGACGAGTACATCGTGCGGGACCTCATTCTGCAGGAAGCCAAGATCGACAGCTTCGGCATCGGCGAGAACCTCATCACCGCCAAGAGCGACCCGGTGTTCGGCGGGGTCTACAAGCTGGCCGCGGTGAAGGAAGGGGAGACCTACATCCCCAAGATCAAGGTCAGCGAGAGCGTGGAGAAGATCACCCTGCCCGGTCTGAAAAAGGTCTGGCGCATCTACGACAACTACACCCGCAAGGCCATGGCGGACTATGTGGCGATGTACGACGAAGAGGTGGACGAGCACGAGGAGCTCACCCTCTTTGACCCCAACCAGACCTGGAAACAGCGCACCTACAAAAACTGCACCGTGAAGTGCCTCACCACCCCCATTTACAAGGAGGGCAAACTGGTGTATGACCGGCCCACGGTGACCGAGATCCGCACCTCCTGCGCCGAGCAGGTGGAGAACCTGTGGGAGGAGATGCGCCGCTTCGAGTACCCCCACCGGTATTATGTGGACTATTCCCGCAAATTGTGGGAGTGCCGCCAGGAACTTCTCACCCGCATCTCCCGCATCGGTCAGTAAACTCACATAAAAGCGCATCACCCGGGGAACACTGTTCCCCGGGTGATTTTTCTATGATCGAAAAAAGCGCGCTGTTTTGTCTGGGGGCGCTGGGCTATGGCTGCATCGAGCTGGCCTGGCGCGGGCGCACCCATTGGACCATGCTGCTGGCGGGCGGCGTGTGCATGCTGGCCCTCTGGGCGCTCAACGAGCGGCTGGCCCGCTGGCCGCTGCTGGCCCGCTGCGCCGCCGGCGCACTGGTCATCACCGGCGTGGAGCTGGCCTTCGGCCTTGTCTGCAACCTGCTGCTGGGCTGGCGTGTGTGGGATTACTCCCTGCTCTGGGGCAATCTCTGGGGCCAGATATGCCCCCTTTATTCCAGCCTGTGGTTCTTGCTGTGCATCCCCATCTTCGGCAGCCTGAGCCTCTGCCGGGCTCGTCTGGGCGCGCCTGCGCCCGGCGGGGGACAGGAGGGGTGAGGAACTGGCACTTGCCTGCCTCGCCGTAGAGCAGCGCCCCGCCCTGTTTCTCCCGGCCTGCCGCACAATGCAGGTCGAGCCGGCTGCGGCGCTGCCGCCGCGTAGTGCGCCTCGGAGCGAACACGCTGCACGGTTTGAGGGCAGCGTGTCCGAAACGCCGCGTGCGGCGGCGGACAGCGCCGCGGCCACCCGCGAGCCAAGTTACCGGAACCCCACGTCGCCCGGACATTGATAAGGGCAGCTTTGAGAAAATGCTCCGCCCGGCCCGCCCCACCGCACGCGGCATCCCGGACACTTTTCACCACGAAGGAAAGTGTCCGTTCTGATGCGCACTACGTGGGTAGGCCCGGGCTCTGCCTCGGCTGGGTGCGCTGTCCGGGCAAAGAAAAACATCTTTGCGAAAAAATGCCCGGCCCATCCATCGCATGCAGCGTGGAAAGGGCCGGGCTTTGTGTTCCTTTGTGTCTGCGCTTATGCCAGTTCCACCACCGCCGCCTGCCAGGGGGCGAGGGTGAGAACATTGCCCGCCAGACCGGGCGTGCCGTCGCTGCAAAGCAGCACTTCTTTGGCTGCGCCGGGCAGTTCTACCCGCTGTACTTCGCCGCTCAGGTTGGAGGCGATGAGCAGCCTGCGCCCGCCGCCGGTACGCACAAAGGCCGCCAGGCCCGGCTGCTCCTGGAGCACCGGTTCAAACTCGCCCCACACCAGTGCCTCTTTATACTTGTCGTTTTTACGAAGCTGAATCAACGATTTGTAGAACTCCAACACCGAGCCTTCCACCCTCTGCTGGGCTTCCACATTCACTCGGGCGTAGTTCGGGTTCACCGCCATCCAGGGCGTGCCGGCGGTGAATCCGGCGGCGTGGCCCGCCGTCCACTGCACCGGAGTGCGGGCGTTGTCCCGGCTCCAGCGGGCCACCCGGGCCAGCGCCTCGTCGGGGGGGAAGCCCGCCGCCAGCGCGGCGGCGTACTCGCCCCGGGTGTTCACATCGTCCACCGCGTCGATGGAGGGGAACACCGTGTTGGTCATGCCGATCTCCTGCCCCTGATAGAGGAAGGGCAGGCCCGGCAGCAGCATCTGAACCGCTGCCAGCGTTTTCTGGGCACGGGGGTCGCCCGAAACCGCCTCGGGCAGATAGCGGCTGGCGCCCCGGGGCTCGTCGTGGTTCTCGATGATGTTGCTCAAAAAGCCCACGCCTGCGGCCCGCAGAGCGCTCTCAAAGACGCAGTCCCGGTAGTTGTCCGGGCCGGGTTTCTTCGCGTCGTACCAGCCTTTGGGGCTGCCGCCCCAGCAGGCGGCGGCAAAATCGAACATGCTGGAGAAAAAGCCGTTCTGGCCGATGAACAGGGCAAGCTCGGTGGGGTCGGTGTCGAACACCTCGCCCACGGTAAAGGCGTTGTGGGGGGCAAAGGCCTCGTCCCGCAGCTGGGCAAGGTAGCCGTGCAACCGCTGCCGGGCCACCGGGTCCGCCAGCATTTGGCGGCAGTCCGCCAGGCCGTCCGGCCGGTCAGAGGCGTAGTCCTCAAGGGCCGCAGGTTTGCCGATGTTCACGATGGCGTCCACCCGGAAGCCCGCCACGCCCTTGTCCAGCCACCAGTTCACCATCTCCACCACCTCGCGGCGTACCGCGGGGTTCTCCCAGTCCAGGTCCGGCTGCTTGTCGCAGAACAGATGCAGATAGTAAAGATCGTCGCGGCCGGGCACCCGGCTCCACACGCTGCCGCCGAAGTAGCTACGCCAGTTGGTGGGCGGCGCCCCGTTCTTGCCCTTGAGGAAGTAGAAATACTTCCCGTAGGGGCCTTCCGGGTCGGCCAGCGCCTTTTGGAACCAGGGGTGCTCGTCGGAACAGTGGTTCACCACCAGGTCCATCACCACATACATGCCCCGGAGTTTTGTCTCCGCCAGCAGCCGCTCCATGTCCTCCATGGTGCCGAAACGGGGATCGATGCCCCGGTAATCGGCAATGTCGTAGCCCTCGTCCGCCAGCGGGCTTTTGTACACCGGCGAGAGCCAGAGAATGTCCACTCCCAGCTCCTTGAGGTAGTCCAGCCGGTCGATGATGCCGGGAATGTCTCCCACACCGTCGCCGTTCGAATCCTGAAAGCTCTTGGGCCAGATCTGATAGCAGACCTTGTCCTGCCACCACTGCCGTTCCATGGCCGTTCCTCCCTTGCGGATGAATTTTCCCGCCTCATTATAGCATTTCTGCGCCCGAGCGCAAGAGAATGGGGCGTTTCCGGGAAAGGAACTTCGCGGCGGGGAAAGGGAGGGCTGCAGCGCCCGGCCTCCCGCACCGCCCCACGCACAAAAAAACCGCCGCACCCGGGTGGGTGCGGCGGTTTTGCAGATGCTCAAAGTAAGGAAAGAACTTACTTCAGTTCCACCTTGGCGCCAGCCTCTTCCAGCTTCTTCTTCATCTCGTCGGCGTCGGCCTTGGAAGCAGCCTCCTTCAGGGTCTTGGGAGCGTTGTCGACCAGGTCCTTCGCTTCCTTCAGGCCCAGACCGGTGATCTCCTTCACGGTCTTGATAACGGCCATCTTGTTGGCGCCGACCTCAGCCAGCACAACGTCGAACTCGGTCTTCTCCTCAGCAGCGGGAGCGGCAGCGGCCACGGCGGAAACGCCGAACTCCTCGCAATAGGTGTCGATGAGCTCTTTCAGCTCCAGAACGCTCAGCTCTTTGACAGCGTCAATGATCTTGGTGATTTTCTCAGAAGCCATTGTATTTACCTCCAATGTAGTTTTATTTTTGTTGCGGGCTGCGCCTTATGCGCAGGCCCCGTAGGGTGCCGCGAAACGATCAGGCGGCGGGTTCTTCGCTCTTGTCCACATAAGCCTGCATGGCCACGGCCAGACCGCTGAGGGTGCTGGTGAGGGCGCCGGCGAACATGGAGAGCATGCCTTCCAGGCCGGGGAGCTTTGCGATCTCCTCCACGGAGGCCTTCTCCATCAGCTTGCCGTCCATATAACCGGCCTTGACGGAGAACTTGTCCTTGGAAGCGTCAGCAAACTTGCACAGGATGCGGGCGGCGGCGATGCGGTCCTCCTTGGCGATGGCCAGGGCGGTGGTGCCTTCCAGCACGTCGTTCATGCCTTCCAGCTCAGTGCCGCTGATGGCGAGACGCAGCATGGTGTTCTTCACAACGAAGTACTCCACGCCAGCCTCACGCAGCTCCTTGCGCAGCTTGGTGTCGTCGGCCACGTTGATGCCTTTGTAGTCCACGACCACACCGGCAACGGAATTGGCGATCTTCTCTTTCAGCTCGGCAACATAGGCCTGCTTGGCAGTCAAAATCTTCTCACTGGGCATTTCGGTTTCACCTCGTTTCAAGCGATAACATTCTTTCGTTCGCGATAAAAAAGCCCTTTTCCCGCCATGGCGAGAAAAGGGCATAAACATGCACAGTTACAGTGTTATGCGCGTTTCTCGGCAGGCGGGCGAAAGCCCTTTACGCTATGCATTGAGCACCTGCTGTCTTAAAAACAGCATTATTATTATACCATGAGGCGGGGCGTTGTCAAGCTTATTTTTCAAAAAAGCCCAAAACGCCCGAAAAAGGCCGGGGCAAAAACGCCCCGGCACTTTGCAGCGGGTCTTAAGCTCAGCCGCCGAACTTGGCGCCGTTCAGCTTGATGCCGGGGCCCATGGTGGTGGCCACGGTGGCGCTCTTGATATACTGGCCCTTGGCAGCGGCGGGCTTGGCCTTCACGATGGCGTCCATCACGACGCGCAGGTTGTCGCCCAGCTTCTCGGGGCCAAAGCTGGCCTTGCCCACGGGAACATGGATGATGTTCTGCTTGTCCAGGCGGTACTCGATCTTACCGGCCTTGGCTTCGGTAACAGCCTTGCCGATGTCGGGGGTCACGGTGCCGGCCTTGGGGTTGGGCATCAGGCCGCGGGGGCCCAGGATCTTACCCAGACGGCCGACCTGGCCCATCATGTCCGGGGTAGTGACCAGAACGTCGAAGTCAACAAAGCCTTCGTTCTGGATCTTGGCGATCAGGTCGGCGTCGCCGACCATCATCGCGCCCGCTTCCTCAGCGGCCTTGGCGGCGTCGCCCTTGCAGATGGCGATGACGCGCACGTTCTTGCCGGTGCCGTGAGGCAGCACAACGGCGCCGCGGACCTGCTGGTCGGCGTGGCGGCTGTCAACGCCCAGGCGCACATGCAGCTCAACGGTCTCGTCGAACTTGGCCTTGGCGGTCTGGCAGCAGAGGTTCAGGGCCTCGTCGGCCTCGTAGAGCTTGGTGCGGTCGATCAGCTTGGCGCTGTCGACGTAGTGTTTACCGTGTTTCATAACTTTATCCTCCTGTGTGGTCTATCGGATCAATTTCCTCCCACGAATTCAGCCGGGGCAGATCACTCGGTGACGGTGACGCCCATGCTGCGGCAGGTGCCGGCGATCATGCTGATCGCGCTCTCCAGGTTGGCGGCGTTCAGGTCGGGCATCTTGGTCTTGGCGATCTCTTCCAGCTGAGCCTTGGTGATGGTGGCCACCTTGGTCTTGTTGGGAACGCCGGAACCGCTCTCGATGCCGCAGGCCTTCTTGATCAGGACCGGAGCCGGAGGGGTCTTGGTGATAAAGCTGAAGGAACGGTCGGCATACACGGTGATGACCACCGGGATGATGTAGCCCATGTCCTTCTGGGTGCGCTCATTGAATTCCTTGGTGAACGCCATGATGTTCACGCCGTGCTGGCCAAGCGCGGGGCCGACAGGGGGGGCCGGAGTCGCTTTGCCGGCCGGGATCTGCAACTTGATGTAACCAGTTACTTTTTGCGCCATTTTAATGCACCTCCAAAATTTGTGGTAAGATAGCGGGCCGAAAACCTCGGCCCTCCCACGGGCGCGGGGAATGCCGCACCCTATAAAAACCGCACTTGGCGGCTCTTACCGATGTTTTGCCCGCCGCGCGGGCACGTTCGTTCTTACAGGGGTTTCGCCTGGCCCAGTTCCAGTTCGGCGGGAGTTTCGCGCCCGAACATGGAGACCTTGACCTTCACCTTCTGGGCCTGCAGGTCGATCTCGTCCACCACGCCCACGAAGCCCTCCAGAGGGCCTCCGGTGATCTGGACGTTGTCGCCCACCGCATAGTCCAGCGTGAGCTCGGCCTTGGCGTTCATGCCCAGCTTCTCCGCTTCCTCGTCGCTCAGGGGTTCAGGCTTGGACGAGGGGCCGACGAATCCGGTCACGCCGCGGCAGTTGCGCACGATGTACCAGCTCTCGTCGGTCATGACCATCTTCACCAGCACATAGCCGGGGAACAGTTTGCGCTCCACCAGGCGTTCCTTGCCGTCCTTCAGTTCGGGAACCATCTCCACCGGCACTTTGACCTCCTGGATGAGGTCCTGCAGGCGGCGGTTTTCCACGATGGTCTCAAGGTTGGTGGCCACTTTGTTTTCGTAGCCGGAATAGGTGTGCACCACATACCACAGTGCCTGTTCTGCCATTCGTGTTCGCTCCCCTCGTTTTGTGCTTGCGTGTTACAGGCCCCGGGCCAGCGCCAGCAGGCCGTCGCGGCCAAAGCCGAAGAGCAGGTCCAGCGCCAGCACCACGACGGCGGCGATGATGACCACCACGATGACCACGATGGTGTTGTTGATGATCTGCTTCTTGCTGGGCCACACGACCTTCTTCATCTCGCTCGCAGTGTCGCGGAAGAATTTGCCGATGCCCTTGAACCAGTTCTTGACCTTCGAGAAGAAGCCGGGTTTCTTGCTGCTAGTCTCAGCCATGATACTCCGCCTTTCTTACTTGGTCTCGCGATGGACAGTATGCTTTCTGCAGAAACGGCAATACTTCTTCATCTCGAGGCGGTCGGGGCTGTTCTTCTTGTTCTTCTTGGTGTTGTAGTTGCGCTGTTTGCACTCCGTGCAGGCAAGGGTGATTTTCACTCGCATTTGTCTTCGGCACCTCCATTTAACGGTTTGTTTAGCCTCCCTGACAGTTGCAGGCCGCACCCGAAAAATGGGCACAAAAAAATAAACCTGCAAAAGAGGTGATACCATCATATCACACCGGGGGCTGCCCGTCAAGAGAAAAATCCCTTTAAAATGCGAAAAAAAGCGGCGGCGGGGCGGGTGCGGGCAGTAGCGCGCCTGGCATTTTTATGGTATTATTAGAATACTTATGGGCATATGCCCCAAAGGGGCCCATTTTGCCCGAAGAGAGAAGGATAAAAACGATGAAAAAACTGACTGTCGCGCTGCTGTTCGGCGGCGTTTCCAGCGAGCATGACGTGAGCTGCATGTCGGCAAAGACCTTTGCCGACGGCCTGGACGAGGCCCGCTACGATGTGTACAAGATCGGCATCACCAAGGACGGCCGCTGGTTTTACTATCCCGGCCCCTCCGACAAGATGCCCGAAGACCAGTGGCTGAACTGCCCGGGAAATATCCCCTGCCTCATCAGCCCGGACCGGGCCTGCCACGGCATGCTGCTCTTTGAGGAGGGCGGCGTGCGCACGGTGCGGCTGGACGCGGCCATCCCGGTGCTCCACGGCAAAAACGGCGAGGACGGCACCATCCAGGGCCTGTTCGAGCTGGCGGGCATCCCCTACGTGGGCTGCGGCGTGCTGGCCAGCGCCGCCTGCATGGACAAGGCGGTGGCCAACATCCTGTTCGACGCGGCGGGCGTGCCCCACTGCCGCTGGGACTGGGCTGACCGCGCCGGCTGCGACGACTTCGACGCGCTGGCCGACCGGCTGGAAAAGAAGCTGGGCTGGCCCATCTTCGTGAAACCCGCCAACGCGGGCAGCAGCGTGGGCATCAGCAAGGCGGAGGACCGCGCGGCCCTGAAGGCCGCGGTGGCCACCGCCCTGGCCGAGGACGACAAGGTGGTCTTTGAGCGCTTTGTGAAAGGCCAGGAGGTGGAGTGCGCGGTGATCGGCAACCGCTGCGCCGTGAGCACCCGCCCCGGCGAGATCCTGGCCAGCGAGGAGTTTTATACTTACGACGACAAGTACGTGCTGGGCACCAGCCGCACCCTCATCCCCGCCCGCCTGCCGGAGGAAAAGCTGGACGAGGTGCGCTCTCTGGCGGAAAAGGCCTACGCCGCTTTGGGCTGCGAGGGCCTGGCCCGGTGCGACTTCTTTGTGGAACAGGACGGCAACGTGCTCATCAACGAGATCAACACCATGCCCGGCTTCACCATCATCAGCATGTATCCCAAGCTGATGGAGGCGGCGGGCAAGCCCCTGGGCGCGCTGCTGGACGAACTGGTGGAGCTGGCGCTGGCGCGCGCGGAGGGCAAGTGAGCCATGGATGAGCGTGCCATCGGCGTGTTCGACTCCGGCGCGGGCGGCCTCACCGCGGTGCGGCAGCTGCGGCGGCTTTTGCCCGGCGAGAAGATCGTCTACTTCGGCGACACCGGCCGCGTGCCCTACGGCACCCGCAGCCCGTCGGCCGTCTTTCAGTACGCGAAGCAGGACATCGCGTTCCTGCTCTCGAAAAACGTCAAGTTCCTGCTGGCGGCCTGCGGCACGGTGAGCAGCATACTGCCCGCCGACTACACCGCCGCCCTGCCCGTGCCCTTTGCCGGCGTGGTGGACGCGGCCAGCGCCGCGGCGGCCGCCGCCACCAAGAACGGGCGCATCGGCGTCATCGGCACCAGCGCCACCATCCGCAGCGGCAGCTACGAGCAGCGGCTGCACAACGCGGACGGGGGCTTTCAGGTCTTTGCCAAGGCCTGCCCCATGTTCGTGCCGCTGGTAGAAAACGGCTATGTGGCCCCGGACGACCCCGTCACCGCCGCCATCGCGCGGCAGTATCTGGAGCCGCTGCGCGGGGAAGGGGTGGACACCCTCATTCTGGGCTGCACCCACTACCCCCTCATCGCCCCGGCCATCGCCAAGGTGATGGGCCCGGAGGTGACCCTCATCGACGCGGGGCGGGAGGGCGCGCTGCTGGCCCGCCGCCGCCTTTCCGAGCTGGACCTGCTGGCCCCCGAGGGCAGCGAGGGGGGCGCGGAGTATTTCGTGAGCGACGAGCCCGCGGGCTTTGAGCCCTTCATCCGGCTGTTCGTGGGCGCAAACGACGGCCCCGTGACCCGGGTGGCCATCGACAACTACTGACCGGGGCCGCGGGCCCCGCATCCAAAGGAGGAGAAGCCCATGAACGAGGACTTCCTGATCCGCATCGACGGGCGCATGGAACAGGGCGACGAGTCGGACTCGGTGCAGCTGATGACCCGTGGCAGCTTTGTGCGCCGGGGAGGCAGCTTTTTCATCAGCTACAAGGAGTCGGAGACCACCGGCTACGAGGGCTGCACCACCACCGTGAAGGTGGCGAAGGACGAGAGCAAGGTCTCCATGACCCGCTTCGGTCCCGCCGCCGGGCAGCTGGTGGTGGAAAAAGGCATCCGCCACCTGTGCCACTACGACACCGGCTACGGCGCCATGACCCTGGGCGTGGCGGCGGACGAGATCCACAGCCGCCTCACCGACGAGGGGGGCGAGGTGGAGTTCAGCTACACCCTGGACGCCGACCAGAACACCATCCTCAGCCGCAATCTGGTGAAGATCAGCGTCAAGCGCACCGGGCCGCTGACCTGACCGCCTTATATATTGTAATTATAAAGGGCTCTGCCGGCGGCAGGGCCCTCTTTTTTGCCAAATTTTGCTGATAGGGGTGTGCAAAGGCCGTTCCGTCTGATATAGTTAAGGTGTGAAGTATCCGACACGCCGAAAGAAACGGAGGACGAAACCATGAAAGCGCTGAAAGGTCTTGTGCCCTATTTCCTCATCGCCGCCCTGATGTGGGTGATGTGGCTGTGCAATATCAACGCCAACCGCCTGATGTTCATCAGCGACGGGCTCTATCTGGCCGCGTTTTACCTTGTCCCCCTGCTGCCGCTGCTCATGGGGGTCATCGCGGGGCGGTGCATGCGTCTGCCGGATCTCTACCCCGCGTGGCGCGTGGTGCTGGACGGAGCGCTGGCCATCCTGCTGCTTTTGCTGGGCTATGGGCCGCTGACCCTCAGGATCTTCGGCCTCGGGAAGCTGGTTTTGCTGACCGAAACTCTCTATAAGGGCGGCCTGCGGGTGCCGCTGATGCTGTTCAGCGGCCTTCTGCTGGGGCGGCTGACCCTTCTGCTCAGCCGCCGCCGTGCGAAAGACACCGCGCCGGAATAACAGAAAAAAGCGCCGCCTGCTCATCCAAGAGCAGGCGGCGCTTTATACACTCCAACATTTACATCATAGCACAAATTTCCGGCCCTTTCAAGGCAACAATCGAACAAATTTTGCACCATAAGTCTATGCACCATGTCAATATACAAACGATTTGGGGTATGATATAGTATAGACACACCAAGGAGAGAACACCAAGGTCTAGAAACCGGCGGGTAGGAAACGAAGAAACGTGGCCCCCGGGAAGGAAAGGAGCGCAGGACCATCATGGTAAAAGAAGAACCCAAGCAGTTTGGGCAGGGTGGGTCCTGCCGCTGACGATCCAGATCGCTCACAACACCAAAAGATGCTTTCTTTTCAAGAGGACCAGAGACAAGAGCGATTTATCTGGCACACGATCGTTCAAATAGCGTACAGAGCCCACGACCTGCCGGCATGAATTTTTAGATAGATGAAGTAGTGAACAACGAATCGACGCGCTTAGAAAAGCGCAAAAAACATTCGAACTTCCAAAGCTTCCATCCGTTTAAAAACTCATTACCCGCGGGCGTTTTTTCTATATGAAAAGCGGCCTGCACGTCCGATTATAGACAGCCTTGAAACGTCCGCCGTGAAAGTGCGGATGTCTCATACACACACCGGTGTGAGAAGGGTCTGTAAAAAGACGCCAATTCAAAAACACGGAGGTTTCAACTCCAATGTACTAACCATGAAAGGGAACGTCCCCTTTTGAAACGCACGAAGAACGAAAGCGGATACAACAGCGCGCGAAATGGCAAGATCGAGCCGCGAGCGTCCAGGTAAGGCAAAGCAGGAAGGTTTTCAATGGGGCCGATGGGCCGCGTGAGAACATGCTTTGAGGAATGGAACAGCAAGCGGCGGGAAACCAAGTTCCGAGTTTTGTTTTCAAACACCAAAAGATCGAAAGGCGCGGTTGACAGCAAGTTTTGATCCAATGGCATCCAAACAGGACCCCGATTTTATCCACAAGGCAAACTGATAAAACGCCTTTCGAAACAACGTTGCATCAAAACCCAAGAGAGGGATACCCCAATGTGGTAACATCGTTTGCTCCAAGCTGATGTGCAGGCGATGTGAAGCTACAAAGCCTGCATAAAAGAATTTCCAGATAGAAAGCGCGATGAACATGAAAAAGTTTCTGTTTGAACGTTTGAAATCCAGGAAATGAGAGGGCAGACCAATGTACTGAATCGTTTCCCGGGGCGCCGTGTCCGGCGCCCCGGTTTTTTGTATATCGAAAACCACTCGCTAGGCGAGTGGTTCAAAAGAAGACTAATGTCGATAATGGAAAAAGAAAAACTCCCTTTGCTATACTGGGAGTGCGGTCTGCCAACTGCACAAGCAAGCAAAGGGAGGTCATTCAAA
>NZ_DBFNWJ010000004.1:0-74108 GCF_048426865.1 Candidatus Allofournierella merdipullorum | reverse complement strand
TCTCAGCCACAAGTATTTTATCATTTCGCATGCTCTCTGTAGAGATCAATCTGATGATTGTCAGGCTACTCAATATACTACTTCGGTGTGAAACTCGGAAAAAATCATACTGTCGCACTCGTTTCACTTCCATCAGTACGCACCTTCCCCTCGCAACACCACGCCTATAGTCTTAAAGAGAATCTTTATGTCCGTCAGAAAGCCCTGTTCTTCCACATATTTGAGATCCAGCTTCATCCATTCTTCAAAGCTCAAATTGCTGCGTCCGCTGATCTGCCAGTAACAAGTGAGACCGGGTTTTACCGCCAGTCGCCCCCAATCCCAATCGGTGTACTGCTCCACTTCACGGGGGATAGGAGGCCTTGGCCCGACGATGCTCATATCGCCTTTGAGGATGTTGATGAGCTGCGGTAACTCATCTATGCTGGTTTTGCGAATAAAGCGCCCCACCGGTGTGATGCGCGGGTCGTTCGCCATTTTGAAAGCTGGGCCGTCCACCTCATTGTATTTCTGCAGCTCTGCAAGGCGATCCTCGGCGTCTTGATACATACTGCGGAATTTGTACATGCGAAAAGTTTTTCCGTTTTTGCCCACGCGCTCCTGCCCAAAAATGGCGGGACCACCATCACAACGTTTCACCGCAATGGCAGTAATCAGCATGATGGGGCTGGCCAGCACCAGACCTATCACCACACCCACGATATCCATCGTGCGTTTAACGAATGCCCACACCGGCCCTTTGTCCGGCGTTCTTCGCACATTTACCAGTTTATAGTCTCCCGCCAGTTCCACCGTAGGCCGGCTGGGAATAAATTCGTTGTAATCCGGGATCACCGATGCTTTTGCTCCGTACCGTCCACAGGCGGCGATCATCGCACCCATGGTCTCGGTCTCAGTCCGGCGCATACAGAATACCACCTGGTCCACTGTACGAGTTGTCATTTTCTGATGGAACACATCGTAATCGCCCAGATAGGTCTCTTCCGTTTTGTCCGTGGGGGCGGTGGCAACATATCCCAACAGTCGATAGCCATACTGAGGATTTTCGCGAATATGCTGCATATAGCCACAGGCATGCTCACCGCCACCAACCACCAGTAGCGTACGGGTATTGTAGCCCAAGCTGCGGTAATGCTCCAGAATACTGCGCAGTACAACCCGCTTTGAAATGACCAGAGCCGTGCTGATTACGTAAAACATCGCCAGCGTCAGTCGCGAAAAGTCAACCATTCGGAATAGGTACAAGCCTGTTCCGATCGCCATTGTGCCAATGGCGTTTGCCGTTGCCAATGTGAAAATTTCCTGCCAGAAGTTTTGAAAGCGGAAGCTACCATACAAACGCAAAACGATATACAGTATGCACAGCGCACACGCATACAGTAACGCCCCCACCATATACTGCGGCTCAAGCAATTCATGCATGCTGAGCTGTGCGTTCGCCAAAACTCCAAGCCTCAGCCACACCGCAAGCAGGTAGGCACAAAAAACAAGCCCTGCATCCATTATGCAGTTGATGATATTTAGTAACCCTTGGTGTTTTCGGATCATAATCACATTTCTTCCTTGCATCTTGGTCGTTTGGCACGCACATCGCCGTTGGTTCTCCGTGAAAGCTATGCCAAGGCAAACATATCCGGAGGCTAAACCAGCTAAACCAAAAGGGCCAAACTACAGATACGCGGCGGATATCGCCATCATATTGATGGTTAACCGCCGCTTTTGTTTAAATCTCAAAAGCCGTCTGCTTCGGCAGAAAGAGTCTTAGCCCCTCTCTCACCCAATCTGAGCTGCTGCACACGCGCCTCCCATTAAAAGCATTCGGTTTAAATATTATACCATAATCATGCCACACTTGTACATCAAAATGCAAATTTCTCCATCATACGCTCACAGAGTTTCACATTTCATCCTCGCCGGGCGTTGTGCTTGGCGATAATGTCTTCGATCTCCCGCTCGGTGACGTCCATCTCCTGCCGGAACATCCGGGCCGACACGCGCAGGGTACCGTGGCCCAGGATGATGAGCTGCTCGGCGCCGTCGCTGGTGACTACCCGCACACGGCGTTCTTTTTCCAGCTTGGCCAGCTCATAGGTCACCTTTTCGATGTAGGCGTCGGCGGTCTCTGCCTCTTTGGTGTAGACGATCCAGACTCCGCCTTCCCGCTGCACGCCGCCGCTGCCGCCCGACACCCGATAGGCGTCGAACACCACGATAAGAGTGCATTTGTGGTAGCCCTGGTAATTGCAGAGGATCTGGATGAGCGCCTCGCGGGCAGCGGAAAGGTCCTGCGCCGCCAGTTTTTTCAGTTCCGGCCAGTCGAAGATGACATTGTAGCCGTCCACCAGCAGGTACTCCGGCGTTTTCTTCCACGGACCGGCGGGTACGGCCTGTTTCTCTTCCTTCGCACTACGGAATAGCAGCTCCCGCCGCTGCACCGGGCCGTAGGTGCGCTCGAAGATGGCCGCCAGCTGGGCATCCTCCTCAAGGCCGCCGGACGCCGGACGGGCGGCGCGCTGCGGAATGGGTGCAGCTGCCTGTTCCGGCTCTTCTCCGCCTAAGCGCACCCGGTTTTCCAGGTGCATTTTTTCAGCCGCTTCCCGCCAGAGCACCACCACCCCCGCGCCGTGGCTGCAAAACACGGAATCGGCAGGGTTTTCGGTGTCGCGCTCGGGGTCATACCCAACCGTCGCGATGACCTGCTCCGCGTTATGGCAGGGCTCATAGCCCTTCACCGTGACGCTCAGCCGTCCGTCGCCCTTGGTGTAAGCCGCCACCTGGGCGGCGTAGCCGGTCATTTCCGACACTGGTGCCGTACCAGTGAGCAAAGCGGTCTCGCCCAATGTTTCGGGCGGGTCGAACCGGCCGCTCATTCGCTGCACATCCGCCATGGCACGACCGAGGTTCGCGGCAGGCACCTCCAGCCGGAAAGAGTACCAGGGTTCCAGCAGAACATTCTCTGCCTGCATCAGGCCCTGGCGCAGCGCCCGGAAGGTGGCCTGGCGGAAGTCGCCGCCCTCGGTGTGTTTCAGGTGCGCTTTGCCCGCCGTCAGGGTGATCTTCATGTCAGTGATGGGGCTGCCGGTAAGCACGCCCGGATGCCGACGTTCCGCCAGGTGGCTCAAAATCAGCCGCTGCCAGTTGCCGTCCAGCTCGTCCTCGCTGACGGCGCTCTTCAGCACAAGGCCACTGCCCCTCTCGCCCGGCTCCAACAGGAGATGGACCTCGGCGTAATGGCGCAGGGGCTCAAAATGGCCCATACCCACCACCGGGGAAGCGACAGTCTCCTTATAAACGATGGCTCCCGGTCCAAATATTACATCAAGGTCAAAGCGGGTCTTCATCTGGCTGGCCAGCACCTGCTGCTGCACCTCGCCCATCAGCCGTACCTGCGCCCGGCCGCTGGCTTCGTTCCACTCGACCTGCAACAGCGGGTCTTCCTGCTCCAGCAGGCGGAGTTTCGCCAGCAGGTCGGTGACGTCGGTACCTTCCGGAGCAAGCACTTCGCAGGCCAGCACCGGCTCCAGCGCGGGGGCGGCGGCGTTTTCTTCCAGGCCAAGGCCCTCTCCGGGCCAGGTGTGCTCCAGACCGGTGACGGCACAGACCGTACCGGCCTCCGCTTCTGCCAGAGGCGCATACTTCGCGCCGGAATACAGCCGCAGCGCATCCGCTTTCTGCTCCCAGGCTTCACCTGCGGCGGTGACACCCTGCAGCATGGTTTTCGCCTTCAGGCTGCCGCCGGTCACTTTGATATGCGTGAGGCGAACGCCCTGTTCGTCCCGGGACACCTTGAACACCCGCGCGCCGAACTCCGCCGGATACACCGGCACCGGGGCCCAGCGGGCGATGCCGTCCAGCAGCTCGTCCACGCCCTCCAGTTTCAGGGCGGAGCCAAAAAAGCAAGGGAACAGCCGACAGGACGCAATGAGCTCCGCAGCGCGTTTCTCGCTCACCGAACCAGTGTCGATGTACTCCTCCAGGGCAGCCTCGTCCAGGCCGGCCATCTCCTCAGTGAGTTCATCTGCGGGCAGAGAGAAATCCACAAAACCTGCCTCCAGACGGGTGTTCAGCTGCTCCAGCACCGCCGCTCTGTCCGCCCCCGGCAGGTCCATCTTGTTCACGAACACAAAAGTCGGCACCCGATGGGCGCGCAGCAGATGCCACAGCGTGGACGTGTGGCTCTGCACGCCCTCCGTGCCGCTGATGACCAGCACCGCGCAGTCCAGCACCGCGAGGGTACGCTCCGCCTCGGCGGCGAAATCCACATGGCCGGGGGTGTCCAGCAGGGTCAGCACCGCGTCGGGCAGCGGAAGCACCGCCTGCTTGGCAAAGATGGTGATGCCCCGGCGGCGCTCCAGTGCGTCGGTGTCCAGAAAGGCGTCTCCGTGGTCCACACGGCCGGGCTTTTTCAGCCGCCCGCCCCTGTAGAGCAGCGCCTCGCTGAGCGTGGTCTTGCCGGCATCCACATGAGCCAGGATGCCAACGGTGATGCGTCTCATGTCGTATTCTCCCCGCTTCGTTCTCTTCTTCTGTAT
The DNA here is from genome assembly GCF_048426865.1 of Candidatus Allofournierella merdipullorum. Lineage (NCBI taxonomy): Bacteria > Bacillati > Bacillota > Clostridia > Eubacteriales > Oscillospiraceae > Allofournierella > Candidatus Allofournierella merdipullorum. The sequence goes on along the minus strand of NZ_DBFNWJ010000004.1, from coordinate 69,576 downwards.
TGTATCATACTTTGATAAAATGTCCATTGCAACAGGAGCGCCAGATGCTTTATAATAACAGGGGCAATCCTTTGGAGGTGACCGCTGTTGCGATTCAAAATACTGAAAGGCCGGTCTGCCGGGTGGTGGGGCTGCGCCGCGGTTCTGGGTGCCGCATTCCTTGTGATGTTTTTGTTCAACATCCTCACCCCGCTGATCTCGGACGACTACACCTATCTTCTCCGCTATCCCACCAGCGAGCCGGTGGAGAATTTTGGCGATATTATTGAGTCCCAGATCGTCCACTACATGCAGTGGGGCGGGCGGACCATCGTCATCAGCCTGAACCAGATCTTTCTGTGGCTCGGCAAGTGGCTTTTTGATCCGCTGAACGCCGCCATGTTCTGCGTCTTCGTCTGGGCCAGCGCCAAGCTGGCCGTCGGTCGCCGGCCGATCCATCCCCTCCTTCTGGTGGTCGTGCTGGCCGCGCTGGTCCATTTCAATCCCTGCTTCGGCGCGGTGAACCTGTGGCTGTGCGGCTCCTGCGGGTATCTGTGGCCCCTTGCTCTGTGTCTGCTGTTCCTGCTCCCCTACCGTCTGGCTCTGGACGGACTGGAACCGCGGGGCGCTGGGGCTGCCGTGGGCATTTTCTTTCTCGGACTTGCCGCCGGCTGGGGCAACGAAAACACCAGCGGCATGGCAGTGCTGGCCGCAGCAATCTTTCTGGTCTTATTGCGTGTTTTCCTTAAAAAGGTTCCTCTGTGGGCGTGGACCGGCGCGGCAGGCTGTCTTACAGGTTTCCTTCTGCTGATGTGCGCGCCCGGACAATGGGTGCGTTTTGAATATGCCGGCAGCGACGGGCGCAGCTTTTTGACTGTATATGCTACCCGCATCATGAACGCGACCCACAGCCTGTTTCTCTACGGCGCCTGGTTGCTGATGGCCTTCGGAGCGTTGTACGGCCTGCTCATCCTGTCAAAGCCCGGCGCAAAGGCGCTGGTGCTGCCGGCGGCATTCTGTCTCCTGGGCCTGGCGGCGAACTACGCTCTGGTGCTCTCTCCCGTGTACTACATTCGTTCCTTCTACCCTGTTCTGGCGATGCTGGTCTGTGCCAATGCAAGCTGCATCGCCGCTCTGGCACAAACACGGGTGGACACGGCCCGGTTGCTGCGCGGCGCCCTTGCCGGGCTGTTCAGCGTGGTGCTCGTCTACGATCTTGCGATTGGCGGCTATGACATACTGAACTATTTCACCATGCGCCTTGTGCGGGACGGCGAGATCACCGCAGCGGTACAGGCCGGCGAGACGGACGTGGCGACCTACGCAGTTTTCCCCTACACCCGCTTCTGCGGCGCCTGGGGCCAGCCGGATATCCGTCAGGATCCCGGCAACTGGGTGAACAAAAACATGGCCCTGCACCTGGGTGCGGGCAGCATTCGCGCTGTGGAACAGCACTACTATCCCTTCCCCGGTTACGATGATTTTTCCAACACGGTGGACAAAGAGATGAGCCTCGCGCTGGAATAAAGAGCAAAAATCCCCCTGCGGATAAGACCGCAGGGGGATTTTTTGTTAATCTGCAGCAGGTTTTGCAAAGTCCGGCGTGCGGCTCTGAGGCAGAAGATAGAGCACACAGGGCAGCAGCCACAGGCACACGTTGATACAAGGCCAGGCGAAGTGTCCCTCCATAAAGGCATGGGCCAGCATCACCACGATGCAGGCGCTCTCGGTCACCGCGCCCTTTTTCATCAGCCGCCACAGCAGCACCGTCACGGCGCCCCAGAGCAGAAGGCTTTCCACCGGACCACCATAGATCCATTGGGCCACGTAGAAATTGTCCACAACAAAGCCCGAATCGGTCAGCCGCTGGCCTGCGATGGCAATGGAGCTGCCGGTCAGCGCTTGGTTGGCGAGCATCAACCGGCCGGTGAAAAGGCCGTCCAGACGCGTCCAGAAGCCGCTGTCGGCACGGTAGAGCAGGCCACTCAGGAGACTTGCCGCAAAGGCTGCCGCCGGCGCAGCGCTCACCAGCCCCCGCACCCAGACCGTTTTTGCAAGGCCCGGAGCAAAACGCAGCACTGCCGCCAGCAAGATCAGCAGCGCGATGCATACGGTGGAAGCGCGGCTGTCCGGTCCTTGGTCGCAGAACACCAGCGCCGCGGCCAGCAACGCGAAATCAAACCACTTCAGATTTTTGACCTGCCGCCAGCAGACATACATGATGCAGATGGCCAGCAGGATCGCGCCGGTAAGGTTATACCAGCCATACCCAAAACTGTCGCGGGTGCGGTCTCCGGAATTCTCTTGCAGCGTGCGGATCCATCCCATCGCGGCGCTTGTCACCACAGCCAGGAAGCTGGCCGCGCTCACCGCAAGCCCTGTTTTCAAGGCTTGCCGCATTCGTACATCCTTCGCCGCCAGGAAAAACATCATGCCTGCAACGGCCCAAAACTGACCGTTATTCAAAAACACCCATCGGAACACAAAATAGAAGCAATATCCGGCCCCCAGTTGAAGGCCCGAATAGCGGGTGAAAAACACCAGTTTCAGAATAATGAGCCAGAAATAGATGATCTCCAGCTTCGGTGCCAAGAACCCATACCACGAGGCGGTCGTCTCCCGCACATAGCTGTTCATAAAGAACATATCAAACTGCAAAAGAGCCATTGCAACGACGAACAGCCAGCTGCCGATCTGCACCCGCGTTTCGCCGCCCCAGCCACCAAACAGAAGGCGTTCATCGGTCAGCGCCGCGTGCAACTTATCCTTCCATCCGTCCTTTGCAAGAAGAGCGCACGCCCCCAGCCAAAGCAGACCGAGCGTCCAACCAATCAGGACCAGATCCAGATAACCGTAAATGCCCGTGGTAAACAATCTCGCCAAATCTTTTCTCTCCTTCGGGCCGACGCCGCCGGCGCCGCTTGTTTTTCAATTTGTGCACAAAGGCCATTTTATTCTGTGTGCATCTCAATTATAGTGGTTTTCATCCCCGTTGTCCACTTCTTCTGCGCCCGCCGTTCATTGAAATCCCGCGGGTTTTATGGTATCATAATAAGCACTTTTACGCTCCGCTGTTCTGAAAGGAGGAGTCCGCCCTGAAAGCGAAATGGAACGCGGCTCCGCTGCCCGCGAAACTGGCAGCCGCCATGGTCACGCTGGTCTTTCTGGCCATGCTGGCGCTCAACTGTCTGACGCCCTACGTGGCGGACGACTACACTTTCTCCTTCAGCTACGCCACCGGCGAGCGGCTGACCGGGCTTTGGAGCGTGCTGCAAAGCCAGTGGTACCACTACTTCCACTGGAGCGGCCGGTTTCTCATCAAGTGTCTCGCCCAGGGCTTCACCGTTCTGCCCAAGATCGTGTTCAATCTGCTGAACGCGGCGGTGTACGCCGGCCTCGGCCTTGTGCTGCACCGGCTGGCGGTGGCGCGAAAGCGGCATTTTGAGCCTGCCGTGCTTGCGCTCATCTACCTGAGTCTGTGGATGATCGCGCCGGTGTTCGGCCAGACGAACCTCTGGATGTGCGGCTCGGTGAACTACCTCTGGGCCACCTTTTTCTGTATGGCGGCGCTCATTCCCTATGCGCTGCACCTGAACCGGGCCTTTTCCGCGCGCCGCTGGCTGGCGCCGGTTTGCCTTCTGGCGGGGCTCGTTGCCGGCTGGTCCAGCGAAAACACCAGCGCCGGGCTGCTGGTGGCGCTGGTGCTGTGTGTCGGGTTCTTCCTCTGGCGTGACAAAAAAGCGCCTCTCTGGGCCTGGCTGGGCCTTGCGGGCGCGCTGCTGGGCTTCGCGCTGCTGATCCTGGCGCCGGGCAACTACCAGCGGCAGGACGCCGCCGCCGATCCCCGCGGCCCGCTGACCGTGCTGGCGGTGCGGTTCCTCTCCGCCCTAGACCAACTGGTGAGCGGCGGCGGGCTGGTGCTGCTGGTGCTTTTTGGTGTGCTCTTCTGCCTGCTGGCGATGCAGAAACCGGGCGCGGCGGGGCTGTTCCGTCCCCTCGTGTTCTTCGCCGCGGCACTGGGCGCGAATTTTGCCATGATTCTTTCGCCGGTATACTATCCCCGCTCCACCCACGGTGTGTTCACCTTCCTCACCGTCGCCTGCGCTGCCTGCGCGGTGCAGCTGGAGTGCAAAAGTGTCCGCCGTGCGCTGGCTGCCGGCGCCGCCGGGCTCACCATGGCGGCGGCAGTGCAGTTCGTCTGGGCAGGATACGACATTGCCAGTTTCTTTGTGATGAAACAGACCCGGGAACAGGCCCTGCTGGCCGAGGCGACGGCCGGGAACACCGAAGTGGTGACCTACGCCATCGAGCCTTATACCCGCTGGTGCGCCGGCTGGGGACTGCCCGACTTGCGCCAAAGCCCCGAGGACTGGGTCTGCGCAGATACCGCGAAGTACTACGGGCTGGAAAGCCTTTCGGCGGATGAAGCCCGCACCTATCCCTTCCCCGGCAAGACCAATACCGCTTTTGAGACCGGTGAGATCCCGGACATCTGACAGAAAAACCGAGGCCCCGCGGGCAGCTGCCCGCGGGGCCTTAAGTTTTGTTTACAGTGTTCCGCCGTTGATGAGGTATTCCGCCAGTTCCACATCGTCTTTATCCACAAAGATCTTGTATTCGGTGGCGGCACGGGTGAGGAACGGGAGCACCTGCCCGTTCATGGCGCGGGGCATCAGGTCATCGGTGTGCTGGCGCACCCAGAATTTCACGCCGCCCTCCTGCAGGGCCATGCGGGCCGCCCCCACCTGCACCGCATCGTAGGTATACAAGACCAACCGCTTGCGAAAAAAGCCTGCCAGGAATTTCATACGCATCCTCCTTTGAGCGGATGTGAGGGTTTCAGCGGGTGTAGATGCTCAGGATATTCAGCAGGATCTCCACGCTCTTGTCCATCTTCTCAGCGGTGATGTACTCGCAGGGGCCGTGGAAATTGAAGCCGCCGGTGCCGAGGTTGGGGCAGGGCAGCCCCATAAAAGACAGCCGCGCCCCGTCGGTGCCGCCGCGGATGGGCACGATCTTCGGCTCCAGCCCCGCCTGCTTCACCGCCAGCTGGGCGTTCTCGATCAGGTGATAGTGGGGCAGGATCTCCTGCTCCATGTTGTAGTAGCTGTCCTTCAGTTCCAGCTCTACGGTGCCCGCGCCGTACTTTGCGTTGATGGCATCTGCGGCGGCAGTCATCGCGGCCTTGCGGGCATTGAATTTCTCCATATCATGGTCGCGGATGATGTACTCCAGCTTCGCCTCGCTCACCGTGCCGCTCATCTCACACAGGTGATAGAAGCCCTCGGTGCCCTCGGTGTGCTCCGGGCGCTCGTCGGCGGGCAGCATGGCGTGCAGCTCCATGGCGATGTTCTGGGCGTTCTTCATCAGGTCTTTGGCACTGCCGGGATGCACCGAGAAACCGTGAATCGTAACGAAAGCCGAAGCGGCGTTGAAGTTCTGATACTCCAGCTCGCCCACGTCGCCGCCGTCCACCGTGTAAGCATAGTCGGCGCCGAAGCCCTTGACGTCGAACAGGTCGGCGCCCTCGCCCACCTCCTCGTCGGGGGTGAAGGCCACGCAGACCTTGCCGTGGGCGATGTCCTCCTTCTGCAGCCGTTCCACGGCGGTGAGGATCTCCGCAATACCCGCCTTGTCGTCCGCGCCCAACAGGGTGGTGCCGTCGGCGGTGATGAGGGTCTGGCCCTTCCAGTTCGCCAGCTCGGGGAACTGCGCCACCCGCATATACTCGCCGGTGCCGGTGAACAGAACGTCGCCGCCGTCGTAGTTCTCGATGACCTGGGGCTTCACATTCTCGCCCGGGGCGTCGGGGGCGGTGTCCATATGAGCGATGAGGCCGATGGCGGGTTTATCCTCCAGACCGGGGGTAGCGGGCAATACCCCGTAGACGTAGCAATTCTCGTCCACCCGCACATCCTGCAGGCCCAGCTCCTTCATCTGCTGTTCCAGCAGACGGGCCAGGTCAAACTGGCGGGCGGTGCTGGGGTGGGTGGCGCTGTGGTCGTCGGAAGTGGTGTAGATTTTCGCGTAATCAAGGAAACGCTCGTAGGCGCGCATGGGCTTCGCCCTCCTTACTTTTCTTTGCTTGTATTGTAGCACAGGGCGGGCAAAATAGAAAGGGGCGTGCCGGAGCGTCGAAATCGCGCCGTCCCCTTGGAAATTTGTTACTTTTATGATATGATTGTTACCGTATATGACTAAGGAACGCGCGCCTGCGCACAAAGATATACCTTTTGGGAGGTTTAAAAAGAATGAACAGCAGCTATTTTAGCGGCAAGACCCTTCTCATCACCGGCGGCACCGGCAGCTTCGGCAACACGGTGCTCAAGCATTTTCTGGCCAGCGACATCGGCGAGATCCGCATTTTCAGCCGCGACGAAAAGAAGCAGGACGACATGCGCCATGAGGTGCAGCAGAAGCACCCGGAACTGGCGGGCAAACTGCGTTTTTACATCGGCGACGTGCGGGACATCTCCAGCGTGCGCAGCGCGGTGCGGGGCGTAGACTACATCTTCCATGCCGCGGCCCTGAAGCAGGTGCCCAGCTGTGAGTTCTTCCCCATGGAGGCCGTGCGCACCAACATCATCGGCACCGACAACGTGCTCACCGCCGCCATCGACGCGGGCGTGAAAAAGGTAGTGTGCCTTTCCACCGACAAGGCCGCCTACCCCATCAACGCCATGGGCATCTCCAAGGCCATGATGGAAAAGGTCATTGGCGCGAAAGCCCGCACCGTCAAGGCGGAGGACACCACCATCTGCTGCACCCGCTACGGCAACGTGATGTGCAGCCGGGGCAGCGTCATTCCCCTGTTCATCGACCAGATCAAGGCGGGCAAGCCCATCACCATCACCGACCCGGACATGACCCGCTTTCTGATGAACCTGGACGAGGCGGTAGACCTGGTTCAGTTCGCCTTTGAGCACGCCAACCCCGGCGACCTGTTCGTGCAGAAGAGCGATTCCTGCACCATCGGCGTGCTGGCCAAGGCGGTGCAGCAGCTGTTCGGCGACACCGGCACCCAGATCATCGGCACCCGCCACGGCGAGAAGCTCTACGAGACGCTGATGACCAAAGAGGAGCGGGTGCGCAGCGAGGACATGGGCGGCTACTTCCGCGTGTCCGCCGACGGCCGTGACCTGAACTACGATAAGTTCGTGGTGAAGGGCGAGGTGCACACCCAGGCGGACGAGAGCTACACCAGCCACAACACCCGTCTGCTGACCGTGGAGGAGACGGTGGCCAAGATCATGACCACCGAGTACGTGCAGAATGAGCTTGCCAACTGGGGCAAATAACGCTTTTATTTCTTGAAAGGGACGGCGAACCATGCACAAAAACACCCCCATCCTCATCACCGGCGCCGGAGGTTTCATCGGCAAGAACCTGGTGGCCACGCTGAAGGCCCAGGGCTTTGCCGACTTGATGCTGTTTGAAAAGGACGACACCCCCGAGACCCTGGCGGAGTACGCCGCCAGGGCGGGCTTTGTGTTCCATCTGGCGGGCATCAACCGCCCCAAGGACCCCAGCGAGTTCTATGCCGGCAACTCCGGGCTCACCGACGTGCTGCTGGAGCTGCTTGCAAAGGCGGAAAAACCAGCCCCGGTGCTGGTGACCAGCAGCACCCAGGCCGCTTTGGACAACGACTACGGCAAGAGCAAGGCCATGGCGGAGGCGGCGGTGTACGCCTACGGCGAAAAGACCGGCGCGCCGGTGTATGTGTTCCGGCTGCCGGGGGTGTTCGGCAAATGGTGCCGCCCCAACTACAACAGCGTGGTGGCCACCTTCTGCCACAACGCGGCCTACGGCCTGCCCCTGGAGGTGCGGGACCCGGCCTATTCCCTGCCTTTGGTTTACATCGACGACGTGGTGCGCGCCTTCATCGCCGCCATGGACGGCGAGACCGTCACCGACGGCGAAACGCCCGCCCACTGCCGTGTGGAGCCGGAACATGTGACCACCCTGGGCCACCTGGCCGGGGTCATCGGCGGCTTTGCGGAAAACCGCAAGACCCTGGAAGCGCCGTATCTTGCGGCGGGCAGCCTTGAAAAGAAACTCTATTCCACCTGGCTGTCCTACCTGCCCACCGACCAGTTCTCCTACCCGCTGAACATGCATTGCGACGCCCGGGGCAGCTTTACCGAGTTCCTGCGCACCCCCGAGCGTGGCCAGGTGAGCGTGAATATCTCGAAGCCCGGCATCGTGAAGGGCAACCACTGGCATCACTCCAAGAACGAGAAGTTCCTGGTGGTGAGCGGCCGGGGCGTCATCCGCTTCCGCAAGCCGGACGAGGAGACGGTTTACGAATACTTTGTCTCCGGCGACAAGCTGGAGGTGGTGGACATTCCCACCGGCTACACCCACAACATCGAGAATCTGGGCGAGGGTGACATGGTGACCCTGATGTGGGCAAACGAGGCCTTTGACCCCGAGAACCCTGACACCATCCCCCTGGAGGTGTGACCGATGGCGCAGGCTGCCTCTGAGCCGGCAAAGCCGACGGTACGCATCGGGTTTACCGCGTTCCACTGTGATTTTGACCCTCAGCACAATCTCATTACCGACCTGCTGCGCCGGCGCTTTGACGTGCAGGTGTGCGACGAGCCGGACTTTATGTTCTGCGCCGACTTCTGGTTCGGCGCCCACCGGTTCGATTTGAACAAGCTGGAGTGTGTGCGCATCGGCTACACCGGCGAAAACGACAACGCGAATTTTTCCGCCTTTGACTATTTCATCGGGTTCGAATACATCGATTACCCCGACCGGTATTTCCGCTGCCCGAACCTGCTGTTTGAATGTGACCTGTCCGACTGGCAGCCGCTGGAGGATGTGGACGCTTTTGCCGCGTCCAAGACCCGCTTTTGCAATTTCTGCTTCAGCCACCCCTCCGAGAACGGCGTCCGGGAGGACATGGCGCGCCTTTTGAGCGCCTACAAAGAGGTGGACTGCTGCGGCCCCATCCTCAACAACACCCAGCCGGGGGTGGACCCGGAGCTCTGCCGCATCCCCCGGAACGAGAAGTCCCGCCGGGTGTCCGAGAGCCGCTTCACCATCTGCTGCGAGAGCACCAGCCGGCCGGGCTTCGTCACCGAAAAGATTTGGGAAGCCTTGAAGAACCACAGCGTCCCCATTTACTACGGCGACGAGACCGTCACCCGCATCTTCAACCCCAAGGCTTTTGTGAACCTGCACGACTTCGCCTCGCTGGAGGAGGCGGCGGAGTTCATCCGCCGGCTGGACGCCGACGAAGCAGCCTACCGGGAAATGCTGGCTCAGCCGCCCTTTGCGGAAGGTTTCGACCGGGACGCCACCTTCGACGCCTTTGAGGAGTTTTTGGCCCACATCGTTTCCCAGGAGCCGAAAGCCGCCCTGCGGCGGCCGGTCAGCTTCATGCCGGCGGACATGAACGATTATCTCGCCCTGCTCAAGCCCTACGCCCAAAAGCTGGACGTCAAGGAGCAGCGCGTCGCCCGCTGGCGGCGGCGCTGGTACTGGGGACTGGTGCTTCTGCGGCGGTTCGTGCCCGGCCTTGTGCCTGAGCCGGACCGCGGGATGCTGAACTTTTATTACAAGCGACATGAGCGCGCCATGAAAAAGGAGTAAACGCCGATGAACAAGCTGAAACTGATGACCATCGTGGGCACCCGGCCGGAGATCATCCGACTGGCGGCGGTGATCAAAAAGTGCGATAAATACTTCGATCAGATCCTGGTCCACACCGGCCAGAACTACGACTATACCCTCAACGGCATCTTCTTCGAGGATCTGGGTCTGCGCGCGCCGGACTTTTATCTGGACGCGGTGGGCGGCGATCTCGGCGAGACCATCGGCAACATCATTGCCAAAAGCTACAAGCTGATGGTGGAGCAAAAACCCGACGCCCTGCTTATCTTAGGCGACACCAACAGCTGCCTTTCCGCCATCAGCGCCAAGCGGCTGCACATTCCCATCTTCCACATGGAAGCGGGCAACCGCTGCTTCGACGAGTGCCTGCCGGAGGAGACCAACCGCCGCATCGTGGACCACATCGCCGACGTGAACCTGTGCTACTCTGAGCACGCCCGCCGCTATCTGAACGCCGAGGGCACCGCCAAGGAGCGCACCTACGTCACCGGCAGCCCCATGGCGGAGGTTCTGCACGCGAATCTTGAGGCCATCGAGGCTTCGCCCATTCTGGAAAAGCTGGGCCTTGAGGCGCACAAATACATGCTGCTTTCCGCCCACCGGGAGGAGAACATCGACACCGAGAAGAACTTCCTCGACCTGTTCACCTCCATCAACGCGCTGGCCGAGAAGTACGACATGCCCATCCTCTACTCCTGCCATCCCCGCAGCCGCAAGCGGCTGGAAGCCATGGGCTTCAAGCTGGACGAGCGGGTGCGCCTGCACGAGCCTCTGGGCTTTCATGACTATAACCATCTGCAGATGAACGCTTTTTGCGTCATCTCCGACTCCGGCACCCTGCCGGAGGAATCCAGCTTCTTCACCAGCGTGGGCCATCCCTTCCCCGCTGTATGCATCCGCACCTCCACCGAGCGCCCCGAGGCGCTGGACAAGGGCTGCTTCATCCTGGCGGGCATCGCCGCCGGCGGCGTGGAGCAGGCGGTGGAGACCGCCGTGGCCATGAACGAGAACGGCGACCTGGGTATCCCCGTGCCCTGCTATGTGGAGGATGTGTCCACCAAGGTGGTCAAAATCATCCAGAGCTACGTGGGCGTGGTCAACAAGATGGTCTGGCGCAAGGGCTGATATGGAAGAAACAAAAAAGCTGCTCATCGTCACCCAGCATTTCTGGCCGGAGGCCTTCCGGGTCAACGACCTGGCCGCCGGCTTTCTTGAGCGCGGCTATGAAGTGGACGTGCTCTGCGGGCTGCCCAACTACCCCAAGGGGGAGTGGTTTAGCGGCTACCGCTACACCGGTCCCCGGCGGGAGACCCACGACGGGGTGAACATCATCCGGGCGGGAGAAATTCGCCGCAAGGGCAACACCGGCGCGCGCATCTTCCTCAACTACGTCAGCTGGCCGGTGTGCGCCGTGTTCAATCTCTGGCGGCTGAAAGGCTCCTACGCGGCGGTGCTGTGCTACAACACCAGCCCGGTACTGATGAACCTGCCCGCCATTCTCTACACCAAGACCCACCGAGTGCCCCTGACCAGCTATGTGCTGGACATCTGGCCGGAAAATCTCTACAGTGTGCTTCCGGTGAAAAACCGCTTTCTGCGGGGCGTCGCCCGCTGGGTGAGCGACTGGCACTACCGCCGCTGCGACCGGCTCATCGCCATGAGCGAGAGCCTGCGCCGCCGCCTGTGCGAGCGCACGGGCAAACCGGAAACGGCGGTGGCGGTCATCCCCCAGCACTGCGAGGATTTTTACGCCGTGCCCATTCACGATGAAACCCTGGCCGCCCGCTTTGCCGGGCGGTTCAACATCGTGTTCACCGGCAACTTCAGCCCCGCCCAGAGCCTTGAGACCGTCATCCAAGCGGCGGTGAAAGCCCGGCGGCAGGGGGCGGACACATTGCGCCTCGTGCTGGTGGGGGACGGCATGAGCGCCGACTCCCTCAAGGCGCTGGCAAAAGAGCTGGACGCCGGCGACACGGTGGAGTTTTTGCCCAGCGTGCGCCCGCAGCAGATCCCCGCCTACACGGCCCAGGCGGACGCGCTGGTGGCCAGCCTGTCGGACAGCCCGGACCTCGGCATGACAGTGCCCGCCAAAATTGCCAGCTACATGGCGGCGGCAAAGCCGCTGCTTGTCAGCATGAACGGCGAGGGCGCAGCCGCGGTGGCCGAGGCCGGCTGCGGCCTTGTGAGCCCCGCCGCCGACGTGGACGCGTTGGCGGCCAACATGGCGGCTCTGTGCGCCGCATCGGCGGACAAGCGGGCAGAAATGGGCCGCAAGGCCTTTGCCTATTACGAAACACATTACCGCCGCCGGGCCGTTCTGGACCGGCTGGAAAAATTTATCCTGCGAGGTAACCAAGAGTGAAGATCCTGGTCATCATTCCCTGCTACAACGAGTCGGAGAACATCGCCAAAGTGGTGCGCCGGCTGCGCGAGACCTGCCCGGCGGCGGACTACGTGGTGGTAAACGACTGCTCCACCGACAAAAGCGTCCAGGTGCTGAAAGCCGAGGGCTGCAACTATCTGGACCTGCCCGTAAATCTGGGCATCGGCGGCGGCGTGCAGTGCGGCTACCGCTACGCGGTGGAGCACGGCTACGACGTGACGGTGCAGATGGACGGCGACGGCCAGCATGACCCCGCCTATCTGCAGGCGGTCATCGCGCCGGTTCTGGCCGGGCATCTGGACATGTGCATCGGCAGCCGCTTCATCACCAAAGAAGGCTTTCAGACCAGCTTTATGCGCCGGGTGGGCATCCGCTTTTTGAGCAGCCTGCTCCATGTGCTCACCGGCTGCAAGGTGCTGGACGTGACCAGCGGCTACCGGGCCTGCGGCAAGGCCCTCACCGCCCGTTTTGCCCAGTGCTACGCCCAGGACTACCCCGAGCCGGAGGCCATCCTGCGGGCGGTGTGCGAGGGCTACAAGGTGGGCGAAGTGCCCGTGGTCATGGCCGAGCGCCAGGGCGGCAAATCCAGCATCAACGCTCTCAAGAGCGTCTACTACATGGTGAAGGTGAGCCTTTCGCTGGTCATCTACCGGTTGTGCTTCACCAAAAAGGACAAAAGGAGGAACGAGGCATGAACGACCTGCTCTATCCCCTGCTTGCGGTGGGGGACCTTGTTTTCCTGTTCCTCATTTTCCTTTTCGTCAAGCGCGGCCGGCTGAGCGTGCGGTTCAGCCTTGCGTGGTTCGCGCTGGGCGGCGTGCTTTTGGTGTTCGCCGCCTTCCCGCTGGTGGCCAAGATGCTGCGGGCGCTGCTTCGCTTCGAAGTGGTCTCCAACATGGTGTTCACCATGCTGTTCGGTTTTGTGCTGCTGGTGCTGCTCATCCTTTCGGCCACCGCCAGCACCCAGACCGAAGAGATCAAGCGCCTGACCCAGCACAATGCCATCCTGGAGCACCGGGTGCGGCAGCTGGAAGAGGCTCTCAAGACCCGCGAGGCCGAAGGCAGCGCGGAGAAGCCTTCCGACAGCCGGTGACGGGTCGGATACATGTCCGGTCTATGCTGATAAGCGAAGAGCCGGACCCCCGGCAGAATCAAACGCGGTGAGGTGTGAGGCGCGATGGATTTTAATACCCCCATCTTTCTGGGCTTCTTTGCGGCAGCGGCCCTGTTGACCTATTGTGTGCCCCGGCAGTTGAAACCCTATCTGCTGCTGGTCGCCAGCTACATCTTTTACATGTACAAGCCGGAGAACGCCCGGCTTGTGGCGTTGCTTGTGAGCGTCACGGTGGTCACCTGGTGCGCCGGTGTGGCGCTGGGCAGCCGCAAGCTGCGGAATGTCTGGGCCCGCCGGGCCTTTTTGTGGCTGGCGCTGGCGGTGTGTCTGGGCATTCTGTTCTTCTTCAAATACTTCAACTTCTTCGGCCAGCTGGCGGCGGACATCGGCGGTATGTTCGGCGGCAGCGGAAACTTCGCCCGGCTGGATCTCATTGCGCCGCTGGGCCTTTCCTACTTCACATTCCAGAGCCTGGGCTACGTCATCGACGTCTATCAGCACAAGACGAAGCCCCAGCTGAACCTCTTCAAATACGCGCTGTTCGTCAGCTTCTTTGCCTGCATCTTTACCGGCCCCATCGAGCGGGCGGAGCATCTGATGCCCCAGCTGGAGAATCCCAAGCCCTTCAGCTATTCCCGCATGGCGGGCGGCGCCTTCCGCATGCTGTGGGGCTACTTCAAGAAGATGGTCCTGGCGGACGGCATCGGCCAGTTCGTCAGCGCCGTGTACGGCGGGGCGAACACCGCTGCTGGGCCCTATCTGGTGGCGGCCAGCCTTTTGTTCAGCTATCAGATCTATCTGGATTTCTCCGGCTGCTGCGACATCGCCATCGGCGGCGCGCGCATTCTGGGCATCGACCTGCTCGAAAACTTCAACCGCCCCTTCGCGGCCACCAGCTACACCGAGCTGTGGAACCGCTGGCACATGAGCCTGACCAACTGGTTCCGGGATTATATCTTCACCCCTCTGGCCTTTTATAACCGGGGCCTGCCCGGCGTGTGGGGCAAGCTGCAGGGCTGGTTCAACGTGTTCATCATCTTCCCCATCAGCGGCCTGTGGCACGGGGCCAGCTGGGGCTATGTCATCTGGGGCGTGCTGAACGGCCTGTTCCTGGTGGTGGGCAAAGCCACCGCCAAAAAGCGGCGCAAGCTGGCCAAAAAGAACCCCCTCTACCGCGCAAAGCCCGTCAAGGACTTCATCCAGCGGGCCATCGTCTACCTGCTGTTCACCTTCTGCATCGTGTTCTTTGCCGCCGACCTCTACGGCGCCACGGCGGGCACGGTGTTTGCCGGCATGTTCCGCGGCTGGGACATCGGCCTGAGCGCCTTCGTTGCCGGCGTGCTGGACCGCGGCCTGACGCTGCAGCTCATTGCGGTGCTTGTGGGCGGCTGCGCGCTGGTGGAACTGGTGGAATGGCGCGGCCCGGTGGCGGAGTGGATCCGCCGCCAGTGGTTCGTCATCCGCTGGCCGCTGTACTACCTGCTGGCACTGGCCATCCTTTTCTTCGCAGCCTTCGGCCAGTCCGCTTTCATCTACCAGCAGTATTGAGGGAGGCGCAGACATGAAAAAACGGAATTCTCCCCTGCGCTTTCTCGGGGTGCGCCTGTTGACCTTTGCCGAGATCGGCCTCAAATTCTGCCTGTTTTTGCCCATCCTGCTGTTCATGGTGTGGTTCAACTACAAGGTGGACGTGAGCGGTCTGTTCCAGGGCGAGCTGGCTCCCCGCCAGGTGGCGAACCTGCTGCTGGAGGGCAGCACCGTCTCCGGCTATGACCAGATGGACGAGCGGCAGGTGCTGGAAGTGTACGCCCAGAACCTGACCGAGGCACCTGACACGCTGGCTCTGGGCTCCAGCCGAGTGCTGCAGCTCAGCGAAGATCTGGTGGGCGGCGGCAGCTTCTTCAACGCCGGCATCAGCGGCGCGGGCCCCATGGACATTATGAGCATCTGGTACCTCTTTGAGCGGGAGGACAAGCTGCCTCAAAACCTCATTCTGGAAGTGGACCCCTGGCTGTTCAACGCCGACCCGGACATCAACCGCAACTCCGACTCGGAGCTGTTCGCCGAGTTTCTGGAAAAGGGCCTGGGCATCAACGCGGACTACGAAGAGCCGGACACGGTGGAACTGTGGAAAGCGCTGGTGGACCCGGCTTACTTCCAGGGCAACGTGACCTACTACCTCAAGCAGCGCCAGACCGGCGCGGTGCTCACCGAGGAAGGGCAGGACATTCCCTTCAAGGCCGTCACCGGCAGCATCGAAAATCTGGACTACGCGGTGAAGCGCTCGGACGGCAGCATCCAGTACCCCGTGAACTTCCGCAGCTGGAACTACGACCAGGTGATGGCCGAGGTGCTGGCCCAGGCGGGCACGCTGAACGCCCTCCACGGCTTCGAGCAGATGGACGCCTACTGGACCGGCCTGTTCAGCCGTTTCATTGAGCATGTACAGGCAAAGGGCGTGAACGTGGTGTTCCTGATGACCCCCTACCACCCCTTCATCGCCCTGCACGTCTACAACAACCCCCAGGGGCTCACCGGCTTCTTTGAGGTGGAACCCTGGGTGCGCGAGTTTGCCGCAAAGCACGGCATCCCGGTCTACGGCAGCTACCACGCCGGACGGGTGGGCGTGCAGGAGAGCATGTTCTTTGACGGGCTGCACTGCAAGCCCGAGGCCCTGCGGCTGATGTTCCCGGGCATCGAAGATGCGCTGGCGGGCGGCCAGACCGCCTACGAGCAGCTGTATCTCCAGGAGTACGGCGAGACCGAAAACAGCGCGAACGCCCTCATCGGCTACGACGCCGTCTGCGTTGTGGTGGATGAGGAATGGCTGGCCCAGGCTGAGGCCGCCACACCGGGGCTTTAAATCACCGTTTTGCCGGGGCCGAAGGGCCCCGGCTTTTTTTGAAAATTGCCGCTTGACAAACTTGCTTTCCCAAGGTAAAATGGTAGCATTATAAACGATGCGCAGATGGGGAGAAAGCCCGGGCAAAGCGTTTTTCAGAGAGCCGCCGGTTGGTGCGAGGCGGCAGCGCGGCGCGGGTATACTGGCCCCGGAGCACCCGGACTCAACGGCTCAAATGCCCTGTAGGCCCGGGCGGCACCCGCCGTTATACGGGCGCGGTTCGCAGAAATGCCGACCGTACAAGAGGCCGCCTTTTCGGGCGGCAATGAGAGTGGTACCGCGGGTGCTTTTCAAAAATTTGTCTGAAAGCCCTCGTCTCTCAAAGCAATGCTTTGAGGGACGGGGGCTTTTTTCGTTCTTCAAAGCAGACAGAAGGAGGAACTGTTGCAATGATGGACGTGACCAAGTACAGCGTGGGCTATTACAATCCCCCCAAGTGCGAATACCGCTGGGTGCACAAGGACCACATCGAGAAGGCGCCTGCCTGGTGCAGCGTGGACCTGCGGGACGGCAACCAGAGCCTGATCGTGCCCATGAGCCTGGAAGAAAAGCTGGAGTTCTTCGACCTGCTGGTCAAAATCGGTTTTAAAGAAATCGAAGTGGGCTTCCCCGCCGCCAGCGAGACGGAATACGAGTTCCTGCGCACCCTCATCGAGCAGAACCGAATTCCCGCCGACGTGACAGTGCAGGTGCTGACCCAGTGCCGCGACCACATCATCCGCAAGACCTTCGATGCGGTGAAGGGCGCGCCCAGCGCGGTCATCCACTTCTACAACTCCACCAGCGTGGCCCAGCGGGAGCATGTGTTCAAGAAGTCGAAGGACGAGATCAAAAAAATCGCCACCGACGGCGCGGCGCTGGTGAAAAAACTGGCCGAGGAATACGAGGGCAACTTCCGCTTTGAATACAGCCCCGAGAGCTTCACCGGCACCGAGCCGGAGTACGCCCTGGAAGTTTGCAACGCGGTGCTGGACATCATGCAGCCCACCCCGGATAAGCCCATGATCATCAATCTGCCGGTGACGGTGGCCATGAGCATGAGCCACATCTACGCAAACCAGATCGAGTACATGA
Source organism: Candidatus Allofournierella merdipullorum (assembly GCF_048426865.1). Lineage (NCBI taxonomy): Bacteria > Bacillati > Bacillota > Clostridia > Eubacteriales > Oscillospiraceae > Allofournierella > Candidatus Allofournierella merdipullorum. The sequence continues at coordinate 52,500 of NZ_DBFNWJ010000004.1, read as the reverse complement.
GCGACAATCTGAAATACCGCGACAGCGTTGTGCTGAGCCTGCACCCCCACAACGACCGGGGCTGCGGCGTGGCCGACACCGAACTGGCCCTGCTGGCAGGCGCGGACCGGGTGGAAGGCACCCTGTTCGGCAACGGCGAGCGCACCGGCAACGTGGACATCATCACCCTGGCCATGAACATGTACACCCACGGCGTTGACCCCCATCTGGACTTCTCCGACATGCCCGCCATCGTGGAGCTCTACGAGCGGGTGACCCGGATGCACGTCTACGAGCGAACCCCCTACGCCGGCGCGCTGGTGTTCGCCGCCTTCTCCGGCAGCCATCAGGACGCCATCGCTAAGGGTCTGACCTGGCGCAAAGAAAAGAACCTCCACGAGTGGACGGTGCCCTACATCCCCCTGGACCCCACCGACATCGGCCGCCGCTACGAGGCGGACGTCATCCGCATCAACAGCCAGAGCGGCAAGGGCGGCATCGGCTATCTGCTGGCCCAGGACCACGGCTACGACCTGCCCCCCAAGATGCGGGAGCACTTCGGCTACACCGTCAAGGGCGTTTCCGACCACGCCCACAAGGAGCTTTCCAGCGCCGAGGTGCTGGACATCTTCGAAAAGACCTATCTCAACAAGACCAGTCCTTTGAACATCGCCGAGGCTCACTTCATCCAGAAGAGCGGCATCTTCGCCGTTGTCACCCTGGAGGAAGGCGGCAAGGTACGGGAAGCCTCCGCCCAGGGCAACGGCCGTCTGGACGCGGTGTGCAACGCCGTCAAGGCCGCCACCGGCCTTGACTTCACCATCAGCACCTACTCCGAACACAGCCTGGAGCACGGCTCCACCAGCCAGGCCGCCAGCTATGTGGGCCTTGTTTGGGGCGACGGCTCCACCACCTGGGGCGCAGGCACCGACACCGACATCATCCGCGCCGGCATCAAGGCGCTGGTGAGCGCCGTCAACAACAAGTGACGCAAGCAATATAGAGGAGGGAAAGACCATGGGAATGACCATGACCCAGAAAATCCTGACCGCCCACGCGGGACTGCCCGAGGTAAAAGCCGGCCAGCTCATCAACGCCAGACTGGACCAGGTGCTGGGCAACGACATCACCACCCCGGTGGCCATCAACGAGTTCGAAAAGGCGGGCTTTACCGGCGTGTTCGACAACGCCCGCATCAACATCGTACTGGACCACTTCGTGCCCAACAAGGACATCAAGAGCGCCCAGCAGTCGAAACAGTGCCGGGAGTTCGCCTCGAAGTACGACATCATCAACTTCTTCGATGTGGGCAAGATGGGCATTGAGCACGCGCTGCTGCCCGAGCAGGGCATCGTGACCGCCGGCGACTGCATCATCGGCGCCGACAGCCACACCTGCACCTACGGCGCGGTGGGGGCTTTCTCCACCGGCGTGGGCAGCACCGACATGGCCGCGGGCATGGCCACCGGCATGGCCTGGTTCAAGGTGCCCGCCGCCATCCGCTTTGACCTCACCGGCAAGCTGGGCCCCCGGGTGAGCGGCAAGGACGTCATCCTGCACATCATCGGCATGATCGGCGTGGACGGTGCGCTCTACAAGAGCATGGAGTTCACCGGCCCGGGTGTGGCCACCCTCTCCATGGACGACCGCCTGTGCATCTGCAACATGGCCATCGAGGCGGGCGCGAAGAACGGCATCTTCCCGGTGGACGAGGTCACCGTGGCCTACCTCACCGGCCGCAGCCGCCGGGCGTGGACGGTGTACGAGGCCGACCCGGACGCGGAGTACGAAAAGACCATCCACATCGACCTTTCGACCATCGAGCCCACCGTCTCCTGGCCCCACCTGCCGGAGAACACCCACACCGCCAAGGAGAGCGAGGGCGTTGCCATCAACCAGGTGGTCATCGGCAGCTGCACCAACGGCCGCCTGGAGGACATGGAGGCCGCCTACGAGATTTTGAAGGGCAAGACCATCGCGCCGGGCGTGCGGGGCATCATCATCCCCGGCACCATGGCGGTGTACAAGGCCTGTTTACAGAACGGCTGGCTGGAGGCCTTCATCGACGCGGGGTGCATCGTGTCCACCCCCACCTGCGGGCCCTGCCTCGGCGGCTACATGGGCATTCTGGCGGAAGGCGAACGGTGCATCTCCACCACCAACCGCAACTTTGTGGGCCGCATGGGCCATGTGAAGAGCGAAGTGTATCTGGCAAGCCCCGCCACCGCCGCCGCCAGCGCGCTGGCCGGGCACATTACCGACCCTCGGGAGGTGGAGTAAATGAACGCACAGGGAACTGTTTTTAAATACCCCGACAATGTGGACACCGACGTCATCATTCCCGCCCGCTATCTGAACAGCCAGGACGCGGCGGAGCTGGCCCGTCACTGCATGGAGGACATCGACCCGGACTTTGTGAACAAGGTCAAGCCCGGCGACATCATGGTGGGCGGCTGGAACTTCGGCTGCGGCTCCAGCCGGGAGCACGCGCCCCTGGTCATCAAGACCAGCGGCACCGCCTGCGTCATCGCCAAGAGCTTCGCCCGCATCTTCTACCGCAACGCCATCAACATCGGCCTGCCCATTCTGGAGTGCGAAGCGGCGGCCGAGGCCATCAACGCGGGGGACGAGGTGGCGGTGGACTTTGACACCGGCGTCATCACCGACGTGACCACCGGCGAGACTTTCCAGGCTCAGCCCTTCCCCGCCTTCATCCAGGACATCATCCGCGCCGGCGGGCTGATGAACAGCATCCGGCAGAAAGGGGCGCAGTGAAATGAACAAGACCATCGCGGTGATCCGGGGCGACGGCATCGGCCCGGAGATCGTAAACGAAGCCATCAAGGTGCTGGATAAGATCGCCGAAAAATACGGCCACACCTTCACCTACGACGACGTGGACATGGGCGGCGTTGCCATCGACAAGTGGGGCGACCCGCTGCCCCAGGCCATGCTGGACAAATGCCTTGCCGCCGACAGCGTGCTGCTGGGCGCGGTGGGTGGCCCCAAGTGGGAGGGCCTGCCCGGGCCCCAGCGCCCGGAAAAGGGCCTGCTTCGCCTGCGGGCGGGCATGGGCCTTTACTCGAACCTGCGCCCGGCCAAGCTGTGGCCCCAGCTGGCGGATGCCAGCCCCCTGAAGCCCTCCATCGTGGAAAAGGGCATCGACTTTTTGGTAGTGCGGGAGCTCATCAGCGGCATCTACTTCGGCGAACACAAGACGGTGGAGGAAAACGGCGAGAAGGTGGCCACCGACGTGATGCTCTATGCCGAGCACGAAATCGAGCGCATCGGCCGCATCGCCTTTGAGACCGCCATGAAGCGCCGCAAAAAGGTCACCTGCGTGGACAAGGCAAACGTCCTGGACACCAGCCGCCTGTGGCGGGCGGTGCTGCACCGCATCAAGGAGGAGTACCCGGAGGTGGAGTACGGCGAAATGTTCGTGGACAACGCCTCCATGCAGCTGGTGAAGGACCCCAGCCAGTTCGACGTCATCGTGACCGGCAATATGTTCGGCGACATCCTCTCGGACGAGGCCAGCATGCTCACCGGCACCATCGGCATGATTCCCTCCTCCAGCCTGGGGGACGGCACCCGGGGCATGTACGAGCCCATCCACGGCTCCGCCCCGGACATCGCCGGTCAGAACAAGGCGAACCCCATCGGCACCATCCTTTCCGCCGCCATGATGCTGAAGTACAGCTTCGGCATGGACGCGGAGGCCGCCGCCATCGAGGCCGCGGTGAACAAGGCGCTGAACGACGGCCTGCGCACCGCCGACATGATGGCCGAGGGCTGCACCCCCGCCAGCTGCTCGGAGATGGGCGACGCCATCGCCGCCCGGCTGTAAAACCCTTTAAAAATGCGCTTTGCCCCGGCCCGTCCTGCTGGACGGGCCGGGGCCTTTGTGCTATACTGTGGGTAGAATCGACCGGGAGGTATACCAGCCATGAAAAGACTGTCGGCTCTTGTCGTCTGCGCTCTGGCCGCCCTGCTGCTGGCCGGGTGCAGCGAGCGCACCTACACCGGCACCCTCACCGCTCCGGGCGACGGGGCCGCCCGCACCTTCACCCTGCAGGGGGATGGGGGCACGGTCTTTTCCGTCAAGGTGGCGGAAAACGTTCCGGTGGTAGCCTGGCCGGAGGGCACCGAACCCGGCGACCTCTATTCCGAAAACTGGCCCGCCCTGCGTCTTTCGGTGAAAGGGCGCACTTCCCTTTTCGGCGGCGAGCCTGTGGCTCTGGAGGCCAGCAGCGTGCAAATCGATGCGGCCCAGCAGCCGGAAGGGCTGACCCTTGCCGACGGTACTTCCCTGTCGGTCTGGCAGGCCAGCTTTGACCGGGAGTACTGCGCCCCGGACGGCACGGTGCTGCTGAAAGAGCGGCTGGGCAGCGAAGCCGCGGACACCATCGAGAGCGTGCCCGGCTTGGCCGAGGAAGCCAAAGAAAATATCCTCGGCTTTTATGATGCCCAGGGCATCCTCTACGACCTGCCCACCCAGCTGGAAAAGGCCCACGCCGCATACAAGGCAGAGGGCGAAGATTTTGAACTTTACACCCTGGGGCAGGAAGTGAACCTCTGCGCCCAAAACGACAGCACCCTCTGGTTCGTCACCAAGGTGACGCTGCCCCTGGGCGGACGGGTGGTCACCGAAGAACCCCTCTGCGCCGCCTTTGACAAGGCCACCGGGGAGGCGCTGGGGCCCGAAAACCTGTTCACCTGCACCGGCAACGAATTGGCCGCCGCCCTGCTGGACGCTGCCGGCATCACCGATGAGCCAAAACGCAGCGAACTGCTGGCGGCCTTTGATGAGAGCCGGGCGGTGTTCCGCGGCGAGGCGCTGGAGGTGTTCTTCCCGAAGGGCGCGGTGCCCGGCGAAGAAACCGCCCTCATCCTCGGCCTTGATTACACCGACGAAGTGAAAGCCCTGCTGCAGCCCCGGGCGCTGCCCCAAAGGGCAACGTGACAAAATCACGGTAAACGCGCCCCGTTTGGGGTATGCTATGAGCGTAAGGTAAACAAAGAGGCGGCAGACCCGCCGAAAGGAGATATAGACAATGAGCGTTGTGCATGTGGATTCCAAGAATTTTGAGGCCGAGGTGCTGCACAGCACCCAGCCGGTGCTGCTGGACTTCTGGGCCACCTGGTGCGGCCCCTGCCGGATGCTGGCCCCGGTTCTGGACGAAATTGCCGCCGAGAAGGCCGGTGAGGTGAAGGTCTGCAAGCTGGACATTGACCAGAGCCCCGAGCTGGCCACCCAGTACGGCGTGATGAGCATTCCCACCCTGATGGTCTTCAAGAGCGGCCAGGTGGTGAACAAGAGCGTGGGCCTGGTGCCCAAGACCGCGGTGGAAAAGCTGCTGGGCTGAGCCGCAAAATCCCAAAGCAGAACAAAACTCCCCCGGCGGGCCCGCCGGGGGAGTTTTCTGTTGCGCAAAATTCAGCCCTTTGCCGCCTGGCGAAACAGGCCGATGAGGGTCTCCACCTCGTTGACGTCACCGGTGTAGCTGAAAGAAAATCCCTCGTCCGTCCAAACGGCATAGGAACTGCCCTCAAAGGTGCAGCACTCCACCTGCACGCCGGTCATATCCCGTGTTTCCACCGTTTCGCCGCCGTAAATGCCGCTCACGTCCTCGCTGCCGTACTGCACGCGGTACAAGGAGCCGTCGGCGTATTCCACCTGCCCCATCACAGGGTAGCCCTGCACCACCAGCACTGAGAGGGCGGCGGTCTCCTTGTCCAGCACAGGGACGGGGAAATCCAGATATTCCTCCATCTCCTCCACGGTGTCCACAGTGATGATGGGGTTGGTCACTTCCACCGGCGCGGGGTCGGGCGTCAGCCCTTCATTGCCGCGGAGCAGCACAGCGGCGCTCACCGCCGCAACGCACAGGCAGGCGGCCACGGCTCCCCACCGTAGCCAGAGGGGTGCTTTGCGGCTCTTACGATATCCGGCTGCCTCCTCCACATAGCTGTCGTTCACTTCGCCCACAGCTTCCAGCAGTTTTTTCCCGTTCATACAAACACTCCTTCCCCGGCCAGACGCTCTTTGAGCTTCTGCCGCATGCGCGCAAGGCGCACCGTGACGTTCTTTTCCGAAAGGCCCACCCGGCCGGCGATTTCGCGGCAGCTGTCCGCAAACCAGTAGCGGCGGAGAAAGATGACCCGGTCCTCCCGGCTCAAGGTGTCGAGAAAGCGCTCGATGGACCGCGCCAGTTCATTCGTTTCCAGCGTCTGTACCGCCTCGTCCCCGCCGGCGAGGCATTCCTCCAGCTCCTCAAAGGCCACGCAACCGGCGGCACTGCGCCGGGCCGCGTGCTTTTTGTAATAGGCGTTCAGAGAAATATTGCGCACCACCCGGCACAGATAGGTCCGCAGCGGCGCGGGCCGTGCCGGCGGTATTGCACGCCAGAGGCCGAGGTAGGCGTCGTTCACGCATTCCTCCGCGTCCCGGCGGTCGTTCAGGATGTTGAGCGCAAGGCTGCGGCACAGCCCGCCGTAGGTTTCGTCCAGCGCCCGCAGCGCTTCTTCCGACCGCGCCCAGAAAAGCCCGACGATCTGCCCGTCTTCCATGATGTTTCACCGCCTCCTTTCGGTTTTCACCCGTTATACTACGGTTTTAAAGCCGGACGCTACACGTTTTTGAAAAAAATTATGCCTGCTCCAGATATTCTTCCAGGCACAGGCCCTGTTCGGTGATGGCGCGGGCGGCTTCCTGCCCCACATAGCGGTAGTGCCAGGGCTCGTTGGAGATGCCGGTGATGTCCACCTTGTCTGCCGGGTAGCGCTTGATGAAGCCGTATTCCCAGGCGTGTTCCAGCAGCCAGTCGTAAAGCTCGCGCCCGGTGCCCATGGTCTCGTCCGGGTTGATGTCCACCGCCAGGCCCAGCTCGTGCTCGCTGGTGCCCGGCTGGGCCACCCACTGGGCCGCCGCCTGACGGGCCAGAAGCTCGGGGTAGCCCTCCCGCCGGTAGGCTTCCATCTTATCCTCCATGATCTGCCGCTGTTCCTCGGTGGTACGCCAGCCGGAGGCCACCACCGGGTAAAGCCCCTCGGCCCGGGCCGCGTCGAACAGCTGCTGCAGCGCAGGCAGGATGCGTTCGTCCACCCGCTGGCCACCCTTCACCTCCACCGGCTGCACCTGCCAGTCTTCGGGCAGAGGGTGATCTGCGTTCACCAGTGTCAGCTCCCAGCTTTCAGCAGCGAGCGCGCCGGTCGGTGTACTGTTTGGCGCGCTGCTCACCGGGGGCGGTTCCAGCAGGGCCTGCACCCCTTCTGCGGCCCAGGCGGACAGCCGCCACACCCCTGCCAGCGCCAGCAAAAACGCCGCCAGAGCCAACAGCCGGCGGCCACGGCGCCGCCGGGCGCGGCGGGTAAAAATGCGCTGTGAGGTCTGATGGCCGGGGCGGCGGGCGCTCCCGGTGCGCAGATGCCGCCCCGTGGGCGGCCGCTTTATCCTTCGCCGCTGTTCCATTGTTTCTTTCCCTCCCGATACAAAAACCGCCCTTTCGCGGTACCCCCATTGTACCGGGAAAGGGCGGCGGCTGTTTTTCCATTTCGGGACGGAAAACGTAAGTTTTTATGTTCAAAACCTTACATTTTTATGACGCGGGCATTTCCACCGTGAAGATGACCCGGTTGTCGAAGCTTTCGGCGGAGATCTGCCCGCCGTGGCGGGTGACGATCTCCTTTGCGATGGCAAGGCCCAGCCCCCGCGCCGCCGCTGCGGGTGGCACGGGCGGAGTCCGCCCGGTAAAAGCGCTCGAACAGGCGGGCAAGAGCCTCCGGGGGAATGGTGCGGCCCCGGTTCTCCAGCCGGATGGTCACCTTTCCCTCCTGTTCCGCGAGGCTGAGAATCAGGGGGCTGCCCGGCTCGCTGTAGCTGATGGCGTTGCGGATGAGGTTATCCAGCACCCGCTCCATCTTGTTCGGGTCGCAGTTCAGCAGCACCTTCGGCGGCAGCTGAGCCTGCCATTCCAGACCCTTGTCCGCCATGAGGGGCTTAAATTCCCACATCATCTGCTCCAGCATGCGGCTGAGGTCCACCCGCTCCTTTTCCAGCTCGATGGCCGAGAGGTTGAACCGGGTGATCTCAAAGAACTCATTGATGAGGTCCTCGAGGCGCAGGGCCTTGTCCAGCGCGACGCCGGTGTAGCGGGCGCGCATTTCGGGGGAAAGGTCCGGCTCCTCCTGCAAGAGGGTCAGATAGCCCACCACGCTGGTGAGGGGCGTTTTCAGGTCATGGGCCAGATAGACGATAAGGTCGTTCTTGCGCTGCTCCGCCTCCCGGGCCACGTAGGCGCTGCGCAGGGCCTGCTCCCGGGCGAGGTTCAGTTCGTCCTCCGCCGCTTTCAGCGCGGCGGGCAGACGGATGGGTTCTTCGTCCGGATGGGCCAGCCGTTTTGCCGCCTGCAGCAGCGTTTCGGTGCTTTTGAGGGCCCGGCGCAAAAACCACCAGCCCACCAGAAACCACACCGCCAGCAGCCCGCAGGCGGCCACCAGCAGAAAATTATCCTTGGCCCAGCTGAACAGGGCGTAGTTGGGCTCCCAGCCCTGCCAGGTGCGGCTGTTTCCCGCCCACCAGGCCACCACAGCCAGCACGCCAAACGCCACGGCGGTGAAGAACATCGCCGTGAACATCTGAGCGATGAGCTGGCGGCCAAAGCCGCTTTCTCGTTTCTTATTCAACGGTATAACCCACCCCCCAGACAGTTTTTACATAGCGGGGCCTGCGGGGCGGTTCGCCCAGCTTTTCCCGCAGGCGGGCGATGTGGGCCATCACGGTGTTGCTGCTGTCCAGATACTTTTCGCCCCACACGGCGCTGAACAGCTCCTCGGAGGAGACCACCTTGCCCTGCTGCCGGCACAGATACCAGAGGATATTGAATTCGGTGGGAGTGAGGGACAGCTCCTTGCCGTTCAGGGTGCACTTGTGCCCTTCTTTGGAGATGCTCAGGCCCCGGATGTCCAGCCGGTCCGGCTCGCCGGTGCTGGCGGCGTCGTAGCGCAGATAGCGCCGCAGCTGGGTCTTGACCCGGGCCACCAGTTCCAGCGGGTTGAAGGGCTTGGTGATGTAGTCGTCCGCCCCGAGGGAGAGGCCGGTGATCTTGTCCATATCCTCCACCCGGGCGGTGAGCATCACGATGGGGAAAAGATGCTGCTGGCGGATGCGGCGGCAGAGAGAAAAACCGTCCATGTCCGGCAGCATCACGTCCAGAATGGCCAGGTCCGGCTTGTCCGCTTCAAGGCTGGCCAGCGCCTCGACGGCGGTGCCGCAGAGCTGTACCCGGTAGCCCTCGTTTTTGAGATACACCGCCACCAGGTCGGCGATCTCCTTTTCGTCGTCCACCACAAGGATGGTCTCGTTCATTCCGCATTCTCCTTCCCCAGCGGCTTTGCCATATACAGCACGTCCTCGTAGCTGCCGTCGGGAAATTTCATGTTCCGGGGCAGGGTGCCGCACACCTCAAACCCCAGCTTTTTGTAAAGGGCGATTGCACCGGTGTTGTGGGCGGCCACCTCCAGTTCCAGCTGTTCCAGACCCTTTTGACGGGCGATGGCGATGAGTTCTTCCAGCAGGGCGGTGCCGATGCCCTGCCCCGTGAATTTTTGATAGAGGGCCACTCCCAGCTGAGCCCGGTGGCGGTAGCGCGCCATGGAAAAGCCCATCAGCGAGGCGTTGCCGGCATGCTCGCCGTCCCAGAAGGCCAGCAGCATCAGGTTCACGGGAGACTCGTTCTGGCCGCAGATGAAGGTTTTTTCCTCCTCCGCGGTCATGGTGACTTCCTCCGGCCCGCGGGCCAGCCAGGGGGTCTCGCCGCAGGTGGTCTTGAGATAGGCAAGAAGCATTTCCGCGTCTTCTTCCGCCGCGCAGCGCAGGGTGAGCGTGTGGCCGTTCAGCGTGCGGGTGATGGGTTCCACAAGCATGGGGTCTTCCTCCTCTTTTTACATTTCGGCCCCGGCCTTTTACAGGCCGGGGCCGGGCATTTTTATTTTGCCTTGGGTGCGCCGGGCAGGTATTTCTCCCGCTGCACGCCTTTTTCCCGCAGCTTGCGGCGGGTGGCGGTGCGCAGCAGGCTGTAGGCCACCGAGCAGGCGGGGATCATCACCAGCATGCCCACCACGCCCATGGCGCTGCCGCCGATGGTGACGGCCATCAGCACCCAGATGCCGGGCAGACCCACCGAGTTGCCCACCACCTTGGGGTAGATGAGGTTGCCCTCGATCTGCTGGATGCAGAGGAACAGCACCACGAACCACACCGCCTGGATGGGGTTTTGCACCAGAATGAAGAACGCGCCCAAGAAACAGCCGATGAAGGCGCCGAACACCGGGATGAGGGCGGTGACGGCCACCAGAACGCTGATCAGAGTGACATACGGCATACGGCACAGCAGCATACCCACCGCGAACAGGCCGCCCAGGATGCAGGCTTCCAGGCACTGGCCGGAGAGGAATTTGGAGAAGGTGTGGTTGGTGAGCTGCGCCACCTCCACCACCTTATCCGCCCGCTGAGCGGGGCCCCAGGCGTAGAGCAGCATTTTCGCCTGCCGCGTCAGAGTCTCCTTGCACACCAGCAGGTACAGCGCGAAGATGAGGCCGATGAAGAAGTCTACAAACTGCATCACGATGCCGGTGGCGGCGGTGGCAGCGTTGCCCACCAGCGCAAAGCCGCCGTTCTTGAACCACTCCGCCACGGCGGAGACGGCACTCTGCCAGTCGGTGATGAACTCGGTGGAGATCCACTCCTCCAGCATGGGATACTGCACCATCAGATCCGCCAGCCATTTCTGGCAGTCGGTCCAGAAACCGGGCAGCTGGGCGCCGATGCTGGCAATGGTGCGGCCCAGCTGAGGCAGGATGAGCAGCAGCACCAGCGCCATCACGCCCACCACCGCCAGCAGCGTCAGGACCAGAGCCGCCGCACGGCGGCCCTTGACCAGTTTTTTGGGCAGCGCCTTTTCGATGGCCCGCATGGGCACGTTCAGAATAAAGGCCATGCTGCCGCCCAGCACAAAGGGAGACACAAGGCCCCACAGCCCGTTCAGGATGCCGCCCACACGGTCCAGATTCTGCAGGCCCCAATAGAGCACGATGCAGAAGCTGGCCATGAGCAGCAGCGTTCGGATGGTTTTTTTATCAAACTGCATAGTTGCAGGCCCTCACTTTTTGTTTTCTCGCCCCCGCCGGGGGCTTTCCCTTATTGTATCCTGCTTTGGGCCGATGCGCAAGCGGTGTTTTCAGCTTTCCAGCTCGCCCAGCAGCCAGTCGAGGCTTTGGCGGGTCAGGTCCAGCTGCTCCTGGGCCCGTTCCAGCTGGGCGCGCACCTCTTCGCAGTCCCCGCCGCCGATCTCCGACAGGCCGGTGACGCCCGCCTGCAGCGGCACCCAGTACTGCCCGCCCAGATAGTCAATTTTTGCCCACACCGCGCCGTTCCACTCGCCGTCGGTGACTTCCGGGGCGGGATAGCGTCCCACAGGCAGCGCGCCCGAAAAAGCCGCCGGGTCCGGCGCGTAATAATAGGACGCCCCGCTCTGATACACCACCAGCTCGGTGTTCGTGAGCGGCAGAGTGGCCGGGCCACGGTCGAAGCCGTTTTTGCCCGCCGCCTTGATGAGCGGCAGAAAATCCTTGTAACTGTAGTTCAGGTCCACGTTGCCGGAAATGCCGTTCACCCGCCCGGTGCTGGAATACTGCCACATGTCGTAGCTGCCCGGATACCCCACATAGCCCCGGTAGTCGGCGATCCACAAAGGATAGGCCGCCAGTTCGGCCATGTTCAGATAGTTCTGGGCAAAGTTCGTGTAGGTGTAAAACCCGGGGAACCAGCCCTTCTGGTCCAGAATGTCCATGGCAAAGCGCACCAGATTCGTCAATTCGGTGCGGCCAAGGCTTTGCAGACTGGAGGCCTCCACATCCACGAACACGGGATATTCCAGCCGCAGGCCCTCCAGCACCGGCAAAAGAGTCTCCAGCTCGTTGATGACCGCCGCCTCGGTGCGGGCGTAGGTATAGTAATAAACGCCCACCCGCATGCCCGCCTCATGGGCCCCGGCCACGTTCCGTTCAAAATAGGGGTCCACATAGACCCCGCCGCTGTTTGAGGATACCGCACGCACGATGGCGAACTGCTTGCCCGCCGCCACCTGCTGCCAGTCGATGACCCCCTGGTACCGGGACACGTCAATGCCCGTCTGGAAAATCTCCATAAAAAGCCCCCCTCTTCGCTATGGTATGCAAAGAGAGGGATGGTTCGTTCCTTTAAGTCACCAGGCCGCCGTTGACGCCCAGCACCTGGCCGGTGATGTAGCTTGCCCCGTCGCCGGCCAGAAAGACCAGCGCATCCGCCACCTGCTTCGGGGTGCCAAGAGCGCCCAGAGGCGTTTCCTCCGCCAGGGCCGCCTTGTCCTCGGCGGAGAAGGAGGACATCATATCGGTGTCGATGACGCCGGGAGCCACACAGTTGACGGTGACGCCGCTGGGGCCTTCTTCCTTCGCCAGCGCCTTGGTCAGGCCGATGAGGCCCGCTTTTGCGGCGGAATAGGCCACCTCGCAGCTGCCGCCCACCTGCCCCCACATGGAGCTGACGGTAAGGATGCGGCCCCATTTCTGGTGTATCATATGGGGCAGCGCCCGGCGGCAGCAGTAAAAGGCCCCGGAAAGGTGCACGTCCAGCATCCGCCGCCACTCCTCGTCGGTCACGTCGGTGAACAGCTGCTGGGCGGCGATGCCCGCGTTGCACACCAGCACGTCCACCCCGCCAAAGGCTTTTTCGGCGGCGGAGAACATCGCCTCCACCTGGGCGGGATCGGCCACGTCCGCCTGCACCGCCAGCGCCCGGCCCGGCCAGCGGGCGGCCAGGGCTTCGGCTTTTTCGTCGCTGTGCAGGTAGTTGATGACCACTTGATACCCCGCCTCGGCAAAGCTTTCGGCTGCGGCAGCTCCGATGCCCCGGGCCGCGCCGGTGATAAGTACCGTTTTCATCGCGCTTCCTCCCGTTTTTTGCGCAGGGCCGCAAAGAAATCCTTCAAAAGCTGGGCGCATTCTTCCGCCAGCAGGCCGCTCTCCACCTGGGGACGATGGTTGAAGGGCAGGGCGAACAGGTCGGTGAGGGAACCGCAGCAACCCGCCTTGGGGTCCGCCGCACCGTAGACCACCCGCTTGATGCGGCTGTTGATGATAGCGCCGCTGCACATGGGGCAGGGCTCCAGCGTCACGAACAGCTCGCACTGCCACAGACGCCAGCCGCCCAACGCTTTGCAGGCGGCGTCGATGGCCAGCAGCTCGGCGTGATGGGTGGCGTTTTTGCCGGTCTCCCGGGTGTTGTAGGCCATGGCCACCGGTTCGCCGTCCTTGGCCACCACCGCGCCCACCGGCACTTCGCCCAGGGCGGCGGCCTTTTTCGCCTGTTCAATGGCAAGGCGCATCAGTTGTTCGTCGGTCATGTTCATCCCCCAATGGTCTTGAATAGGCTCAGCACCACCAGCACTGCCAGCGCTGCCAGATAGCCGGGGCTGCGCAGAAGGCGCAGGCACTCTCTCCCCTGCCCCCGCAGGCGGCCCGCTCCGCGGCGGGGCAGCGCCCGCCAGGGCGCGAAGGCCAGGGCGGCCAGGGGCGGCAGGAACATCAGCAGATAGCAGATGATCTGGGGCGCGCCGTACTGCTGGCAATACTGCCCGGCAAAGGCCAGAGTGTTGTTGTAAAGATGGAAGGCCATGCCCGGCACAAGGCTGCCGGAGCAGGCCGCCGCAATTCCCAGCGCCGTGCCGCCGAACAGAGCGGCCGCCACCGCCGGCGCGCGCCCGTGAAGCAGCGCGAAGAGCAGTGCCTGCCCCGCCACGGCCACGACCGGGCCGAAGGGGCGAAGCCAGCCCTGCAAAAGGCCGCGGAAGAGCAGTTCCTCCCCCACGGCGGGCACAAGGCAGACCGCCAGCCAGGCCGCCGCCAGCGCAAGGCCGGAGGGGGGCAGATCCATCTGCCCGCTGCCCGAGCCGGTGAAGGCGCCGGCCAGCAGGTTGCCACCCATGATCAGCAGCCAGAAAAGCAGAAAGAGCGCCGCCCACTGCTCGGCGTTCATGCGCCGGGGCGCCGGGGCGGGCGTGCTGCCCGCAAGACGCAGCAAGACAAAGGGCGCGGCCAGGGACAGGGCGCTCACCAGCGCCTGCAGCAGAATGGCCGTCGCAAGGCCGGTGCCCGCCGGGTTGGCAAGGCTCGCCCCCGGCACACGCAGCGCCAGCAGGGCGTTCGCCAGGGCGGTGAGCACCGAGCGCGCCGCCAGATACCCCAGCGCGGCACAGCCGCAGGCCGCTCCCGCCCGCCGCAACGCGGCGGCGCGGGCCGCGCCCATGGGGAGGGCCTCAGCGGTCCTCATCGGAAAGGTCTTTGTAGTCCACGTCCACCGGCCGGTCCTTGCCGGGCGCGGGGCGGCCGTCCAGCGTTTCGGTCAGCTTGTCCAGCTGGCGTGCGGCGTCCTTGGCGGTGCGCTCCAGGCCACGCACCAGTACAGCGGCGTAGACGCCGCTGATGAGGTTCAGCGCGCCTTCCACCAGCAGGATAACGCCGATGGCCATCACAAGCAGCTGCACCGTCTCGAAGGGATTGGCCACCATCAGAATGCCCAGCACCACCGACAGGCCCGCCAGAACGAGGAAACTCCACCAGTGGGCGTAGCCCATGGCTTTCAGCTCAAAGGCGGACTGCAGCCGCACCACCGCGTCCACGATGACGTACAGGCCCACCAGAATGGGCAGGACCGAGACCACAGTATCCGGTTTGATGAGCAGGAACACGCCCAGCGCCGCGGCGGCAACACCGAACACAAGGCCGAAGTAATCGAAGAAGAAACGCTCTTCGGCCCGCACATAGCCCCAGACGCTCAGCAGACCCTTGATGAGGATGACCGCGCCGAAGAGGTAGCACACCAGCCGCAGCGAGGCCTCCGGCCAGAGCAGCAGCGCCAGGCCCAGAAGCATGAAGGCCAGCGCCGAGAGCAGGAATCCCTTTTTCATATGTGTCATTGTTTTGACCGTCCTTTCCCGCAGGGCCGTTCTCAGGCTCTGCCTGTTGGCGTTCCATAGGTTTAGTATACCATATTCGCGGCGCAAACAAAAGACGGGGCGGCCCCCACGGGCCGCCCCGAACCTTTTTTATTGCATCAGCTCGCACACCGCCTGGGCGTAGGCCACAGGGTCCTCGATGGGCAGGCCCTCGATAAGCAGGGCCTGGTCGTAAAGGATGCGGGCGTATTTGCCCAGTTTTTCGCTCTCGCCCTTCTCCTGCAGGCCTTGCAGAGCGGCGAAGATGGGATGGTCGGCGTTGATTTCCAACACCTTCTGGCTCTTGGGCGCGCCCTCCGCACCGGGCATGGCGGAGAGCACTTTCTCCATCTCCAGAGACAGGGGCCCTTCGCTGGACAGGCACACCGGGTGGCTCTTCAGCCGGGTGGACAGGCGCACCGCCTCCACCTTGCCCGCCAGCGCCTCCTTCATGGCGTCGAACAGGGGCTTGTTGGCCTCGGTCTTTTCCTCGGCGGCCTTCTTCTCTTCCTCGGTCTCAAGGCCCAGGTCGCCGGAAGAGACGTTCTTGAACTCCTTCTCCTTATCCTTTTCGCCATAGCGGCGCAGCATCTGCAGGCAGAATTCGTCCACGTCCTCGGTGAGCAACAGCACGTCGCAGCCCTTGTCCAGCACCATCTCGGCGGCGGGCAGCTTGGCCAGGCGGTCGGCGGAATCGCCGGCGGCGTAGTAGATGAACTTCTGGTCCTCGGCCATCTTCTCCACGTACTCGGCCAGGGTGACCATCTTCTTTTCCTTGGCGCTGTAGAACAGCAGCAGGTCCTTCAGCTGGTCGGCGTTCATGCCGTAGTCGGCGTAGCAGCCGTATTTCAGCTGGCGGCCGAAGTTCTTGAAGAACTCCTCGTACTTCTCCCGGTCGCCAGTTTTCATTGCGTTCAGCTCGTTCTTGATCTTCTTTTCGAGGCTGGTGCGAATGAGCTTGAGCCGCCCGTCCTGCTGCAGCATCTCACGGCTGATGTTGAGGCTCAGGTCCTGGCTGTCCACCACGCCCTTGACGAAGCTGAAGTGGTCCGGCAGAAGGTCGGCGCACTTTTCCATGATGAGCACGCCGCTGGCATAGAGCTGCAGGCCCTTTTCGTAGTCGCGGGTGTAGTAGTCGTAGGGCGCGCGGCCGGGCACGAACAGCAAGGCGTTATAGGTGGCGGTGCCCTCGGTGCGGCTCACAATGACCCGGGCGGGGTCGGTGAAGTCGTAGAACTTATCTTTATAGAACTGGTTGTACTCCTCGTCGGTCACCTCGCCCTTCGAGCGCTTCCAAAGCGGCACCATGCTGTTGAGGGTCTCCAGCTCGGTGTAGGTCTCGTACTCAGGGGTGTAATCCTCGCCGGCGTCGGCGGGCTTTTCCTTCTGGCGGGTCTTTTCCCGGTACATCTGGATGGGATAGCGCACATAGTCGCTGTACTTCTTGACGATGCCCACCAGGGTGTACTCGTCCAGGAAACGGTCGTAATTTTCCTCGGGGGTGCTCTCCTTCACCACCAGGATGACCTGGGTGCCCACCTCGGGCTTGTCCGCCTCGGTGATGGTGTAGCCCTCGGCGCCCTTGCTCTCCCACTTCCAGGCGGTATCGCTGCCGAAGGCCCGGCTGATGACCGTGACCTGGCTGGCCACCATGAAGGCGGAGTAAAAGCCCACGCCGAACTGGCCGATGATGTCAATATCGTCGGCTTTGTTCTCTTTCTTGAAGTCGAAGCTGCCGCTGCGGGCGATGGTGCCCAGGTTCTTTTCCAGCTCCTCCTTGGTCATGCCGATGCCGTTATCGGTGATGGTGATGGTACGTTTTTCTTTGTCCAGCGTCAGGTGGATCTTATAGTCCTCCTTGGCGGTGGTCACCGAGTGGTCGGTGAGGCTTTTGAAATAGAGCTTGTCAATGGCGTCGCTGGCGTTGCTGATGAGCTCCCGCAGAAAGATCTCCTTGTTGGAGTAGATGCTGTTGACCATCAGGTCCAGCAGCTTTTTGCTTTCGGCTTTGAATTGTTTCACTGCCATGTATGTTCGCTCCCTTTATATCAAATCTCATATCAGATAATTTTAGCACTCTTTATATCAGAGTGCTAATTAACTATAGCGCGTTTTGCACAAAAAAGCAAGGGCTTTCACACAAAATTTAAAAAGCGTTCAAAAAAGCCCCCGCGCTTCGGTCGGGGGCAAACTTCTTTAAGGTGTGACGGAACGGAGGAACTGCTCCATCGTTTCGCGGCGGGGAGTGATGACTGCCAGATCAACACCGGGGGTTTGCTTGGGCATACGCTTCCAGGTCGTCGGCAAGATTCTGGCCTGAAAGGAGATAGTCCTGCAGGATGTATTCTTCGGAGCAGCCGGCCCGCCGCAGCAGAAGGGCCGCCACCACGCCGGTGCGGTCCTTGCCGGCGGTGCAGAAGAACAGCACGTTGGTCTGCGCCTCGGAAATGATTTGCAGGATGCGTTTCATCTGGTCATCCACCATGTTGATGTAGGACTGGGCCACCCACGCAGGGCTTTCGGGAAGGACATCGCCGCCGGTCACCGGCAGGTGCAGGTAATGAAATCGTTCATCCTGTTCCAGCGGGCAGGGCTTTGCCGCCCGCTCTTTCCCGGTGCGGAGGTCTACCGCCGTGGTGATGTTGTTGCTTATGAGCCACTGTTTTTCTTCCTCCGTCACCCGCAAGGGCACGTCGCTGCGGACGTAGCGCAGACAGCCCGGCAGGATGGCCCGGGTGTTTTTGGTGGCGGCAAAAAAACGGTGCATGTGCTCTCCTCCCTCTCAGCCCGGCGTGAACAGTTCGTCCACGGTGGTGCCCAGTTCCTGGGCCAGCTTGAAGGCCAGCGCCAGGGTGGGGTCGTATTTGTTGTTCTCGATGGCGTTGATGGTCTGGCGGGAAACACCGCACTTTTTGGCCAGCTGCTCCTGCAAAAGGCCCTTTTCCCGGCGCATTTCGCGAATCTTATTTTCCACGTTCAAAATCACCGTACCGTTTCTTTAACACCAGCAGCACCACGAAGTAGGTCACCGCGGTGACGCTGAGGTCGATAAAGGGGTTGGACTGCAGCTTCTGGGCCCGCACCACCGCCTCCACCACGTCGAACACCTGGGTCAGCACCGTGATGAGCAGGGTGAAGGACCCGGCCTTCCAGACGATGAGCTGGCGGCGCTCATCCCCCACCCGCACCAGCGAGACCACCATGGCCACATCCAGAGCGATGGTGCCCAGCAGAAAAAGCCCGAACAAAATCAGGAAAAAGTTATCCCACGTGAACATGCCTTGCGTTACAGGATCCATTGCGCTGCCTCCTTTTCAAAATGTCAAATTCTTTTGACATCATCAGCATATCATGGGTAGTATGATATGTCAAGAGTTTTTGACATTTCGTTTTAAAGAAATGCGGACGCCGCGTTTGCGGCGCCCGCAGGAAGCTTGTTTTGAGCGGTGTCCGCCTTTAGCGGGTGCTCTTGTCGTAGGGGATGCCCTCCGCCTTGGGAGCGCGGCTCTTCTTGCTCGTGAAGGCCAGCACCAGCAGGGTGATAAGGTAGGGCAGCATGCGGTAGAAATGGGGGCTGATGCCCAGATCGGCCAGCAGGAACACGCCGTCGCCGTTGATGTCGATGCTGGCGTAGGAGGCGGCGATGCACTTGAACAGGCCGAACAGCAGCGCCGCGCCGGCGATGTTCAGGGGCTTCCAGTTGCCGAAGATCATGACGGCCAGGGCCAGGAAGCCGAAGCCCGCCACGTCGCCGGTGGAGGCGCAGTTGGCGGTGGTGAGGGCGTAAACGAAGCCGCCCATGCCGGCCAGCGCACCGGAAATGGTGGTGCCGGCGTAGCGCATAACGTAGACGTTGATGCCCAGAGAGTCCGCTGCCTGGGGATTCTCGCCGCAGCTGCGCAGGCGCAGACCGAAGCGGGTCTTGTAAAGCAGGATGGACAGAACGATGAACAGCAGGATGCAGATGTAGGTGGCAAGATAGGTCTTGTCGATGAAGGTGCGCCCGAAGAAGCCCATCTCATCGCCGCGGCCATAGCCGAAGAAGCTCTTCTTGATCATAAACCAGCTGGCGGAGTCGCCTTCGGCCATCTGCAGAGTGTTCTGGTTGGCGATGATGCGGATGAAGAAAAGCACCAGGGCGGGAGCCAGCAGGTTCAGAGCGGTGCCGCCGATGGTCTGGTCCGCCTTCAGGTTCACCGAGGCGAAGGAGAGCAGCAGCGAGAACACCGCGCCCATGAGAGCGGCAACGGCCATGGCCAGCACCATGAAGCCCTGCAGAGCCACCCAGTCGCCGGCGGCCTTTGCCTCGGCAAAGACGCCCGCTTTCTGGGTGAGGTTGACGAACAGCACGCCGATGAAGGCGCCGAAGATCATGATACCTTCCAGAGCCAGGTTGATGATGCCGCTGCGCTCGGCGAAAACGCCCGCCAGCGCCACGATCATCAGAGGCACGGCATAGGTCAGAGTCTGTTGGATCAGAAAGGTCATTTCGCCTCGCCTCCTTTCGCGTCCTGCGCTCCATCCGGAGCGTCAGCCGGTGTATCCGGCGCGGGAGCCGGGGCGGCAGCCGTCGCGGGGGCCGCCTTGTGCTTTTTGCCGCGGCCGCTGAGCCACAGCTTGATGACCAGCGAGAAGGCGCTGAGGTAGACGATCACGGCGATGATGACATCGGTGATGTACTCGTTGTAAGCCGTCAGGTTGGTCAGCTGCAGACCCACGATGTCCAGCATGGACATGAAGCAGCCGGTAAAGATGACGCCGATGGGATTGCTGGCCGCCAGAAGGGCAACGGGGATGCCGTTGAAACCGGTGGCGGGCAGGGTCTGGTAGGTGGACCAGAAGAACTCGGTATTGCCGGCAAGATAGTAAAGAGAGGCGGCGGCGCCGGACAGCGCGCCGGCGATGGCCATGCTCAAAACGATGTTGCGCTTGTCGCCAATGCCGGCGTAGCGGGCGGCGTGGCGGTTGGCGCCACAGGCCTTGAGCTCATAGCCCAGGGTGGTCTTGTTCATCAGAATGTAGACCAGGATGGCAATGACGATGGCAATGATAATGCCGCCGTTTACCTGCGAGCCGGGGAACAGCTTGTCCAGACCGAATTTTGCGGTCTGCACGCCGTTGTAACTGGTCTTGTAGATGTAACCGCTCTTGGTGTTCTCCACCAGGTTGCGGTAGTTGCTGCCGTCGAACATCCAGGTGACCAGGTTGGCGGCGATCCAGTTGGTCATGATGCAGGCCAGCACCTCATTGATGTTGAGGAAGGCCTTGACCAGGCCGGGGATGCAGCCCCACAGCGCGCCCGCCAGCATACCGCCCAAAAAGGCGATGAGCCACACCAGCGGAGCGGGCACCGTTTCGGTGGGGATGCCCAGCGCCAGCATCAGGGTGGCGGCGGTGCCCATCAGGTACTGGCCGGGGGCACCGATGTTGAACAGACCGGTCTTGAAAGCGACCGCCACCGACAGACCGGTGAGGATCAGCGGGGTGGCGCGGAACAGCATGTTGCCCACGCTGGTGGGATTGAAGCCAAAGGTCAGCTGACCGGCGGCGTTGCGGCCGGTGCTGAACAGGCCGCCGAACACCAGGCGGATGCCCTCCCAGGCGCCGGCGAGGCCCAGGTTTTCGTTGCCCAGGCCCACCACCAGGATGATGACGCCGCCCACGGCCATGCCGATGAGAATGGAGATCAGCGAGGCCAGCACCGACTTGGTGCCGTCCTTCTGCCACAGTTTGGAAAGTCCTCCGTTCATGCGCCCTCACCCTCCTTCTTTGCTCGTTTTGCGCCGGCCATGTAGAGGCCCAGCTCCTGCACGGTGGTGGTCTTGGGGTCGAGCTCGCCAACGATCTCGCCCTCGTACATCACCAGGATGCGGTCGGCGAGGCTCATCACCTCGTCCAGCTCCAGGCTGACCAGCAGCACCGCCTTGCCGGCGTCCCGCTGGGCCACCAGCTGGCCGTGGATGTACTCAATGGCGCCCACGTCCAGGCCGCGGGTGGGCTGCACCGCCACCACCAGGGGCTTGCCCCGGTCCAGCTCGCGGGCGATGATGGCCTTCTGCTGGTTGCCGCCGGACATGCTGCGGGCGATGGTCACGGGGCCCTGGCCGCTGCGCACGTCGTACTGGGCGATCAGCTTTTCGGCGTACTGGCGCACCGCGCCGTTGTCGATGAAGCCGAAATGCTCAAAGCGGGGCTCGAGATAGGTCTGGAGCACCATGTTCTGCTCCAGCGTGAAGTCCAGCACCAGGCCGTGCTTGTGACGGTCCTCGGGGATGTGGCTCATGTCTTCGCCCCGGTGACGGATGGAGGCGTGGGTGATGTCCTTGCCGCACAGGGTGATATGGCCGCCATTGGACTTATCCAGCCCGGTGAGGCCGTGGATGAACTCGGTCTGGCCGTTGCCGTCGATGCCCGCGATGCAAACGATCTCGCCCGCGCGCACCTCAAAACTCACGTCGTTCACCGCGTTGTGCTTGTGGCCGCCCTTGCCGGGCATGGAGAAATGCTCCACCTTGAGCACCGTTTCACCGGGCTTGGCGGGCTGCTTGACCACTTCCAGCTGCACGGGGCGGCCCACCATCATGTTGGAGAGGGACTGCTTGTCCGTGTCGGCGGTGTTGACGGTGCCGATGTATTTGCCCTTGCGCAGAACGGTAACCCGGTCGGCCACCGACATGATCTCATTGAGCTTGTGGGAGATGAACAGGATGCTCTTGCCCTCTTTGGCAAACTCGCGCATGGTGTTCATCAGCTCGTCGATCTCCTGCGGGGTGAGCACGGCGGTGGGCTCGTCGAAGATGAGGATCTCGTTGTCGCGGTAGAGCATCTTCAAGATCTCCACGCGCTGCTGCATGCCAACGGTGATGTCCTCCACCTTGGCGTCCAGATCCACCTTCAGGCCGTACTTCTCCGAGAGGGCCTGCACCTTGGCCCGGGCTTCCTTCTTCTGCAAAAAGCCCATGCGGGTGGTCTCGGCGCCCAGGATGATGTTGTCCATCACGGTGAACACGTCGATCAGCTTGAAGTGCTGGTGCACCATGCCGATGCCCAGAGCCGTTGCGTCGTTGGGGTTGTTGATCTTCACCACTTCGCCGTTCTTGCGGATCTCACCCTTTTCCGGCTGATACAGGCCGAACAGCACGCTCATCAGCGTGGATTTGCCCGCGCCGTTTTCGCCCAGCAGGGCATGGATCTCACCCCGCCGCAACTGGAGGGTGATGTCGTCGTTGGCGATGATACCGGGGAACTCTTTGGTGATGTGCAACATCTCGATGATGTTCTCGGTTTGCATGATTTTGGTCCCGCCTCCTCCGCATAAAATGTGCGTTTGTAACAGTTTTTATTATACCGTACAGACGGGCAAAACACAAGAAAATTCCCGCCTTTCACCGGTACAAAAAAAGGGGGCGAAGGCAATGCCTTCGCCCCCTTTCGTTCACATCAAGAGAAACGATCAGATGATGTTCAGATTCAGGTTGGAGTACTCCTGCTCCAGGTTGTTGTAATCGCTGTCGATGATCAGCTCGCCGTTCAGGACCTTCTCGTACAGAGCGTTGTACTCTTCCGCGGTGAAGGTCTCAAAACGCCAGGAGCTCTCGGCGGTGGGCAGGCCCACAGCATGCTCGGCAACGCCCAGGCTGGTGGCAACGCCGCCGATCTCGGAGAAGGTGCCGTCGTAGACCTTGGCAACAGCCCACTGCACAGCGTCGGCCAGGCCCTTCATGGCGCTGGTGATAACGGTGTCGGACTGAGCGGACTGGTCCACGTCAACGCCGACCACATAGCCGTCGTTGGCAGAAGCAGCAGCAGAGATGGACTGGAACATGGAACCACCGCAGGCGAACACGATCTCGGTGCCGTTGGCGTACCAGCCTTCCATCATGGTCTGCAGCTCAGGAGAAGCGCCGAAGGAAGCGCCGTACTCCCAGGAGAAGTTCATGTCGACAGTCTTGCCCAGCTCGGCAGCGGCAGCGTTGGCGCCCTGCACGAAGCCGTAGCCGAAGCGGCAGCAAGCGGGGTTGGTGCCGCCGCCACCACCGGAGAAGCCCAGCTTCTCAAAGCCGTCCTTCACAACGGCGTAGCCGGCGAAGTAACCAGCCTGCTCTTCCTTGAAGGCGATGGCAGCAACGTTGGTCAGGGTGTTGCCCTCTTCATCGGCCAGAGGATAGCCGTCGATGAAGACGAAGGGAACCTCGGGGAACTCGGCGGCGGCGCGCTTCAGGGCAGTCTCCTGCATGAAGCCGGCGCAAACGACCACCTTGGCGCCGCCCTCAACAGCGGCCTTCATGGCGTCGTAACGGTCGTCGTCGGTGGCCTGGTCGCCGTTGGCGGGCTGGTAGTACTTGTAGCTCAGGCCGTTGGCGGCGGCGTACAGCTTAACGCCGTCGTAGGTGCCCTGGTTGAAGGACTTGTCCTTCAGCTGGCCCACATCGGTGATGAAGGCGATCTCGTAGGTGCCGTCGGCGCTGGTCATGTTGTCCTCGATGTCATCGGCGGACACAGCGTCGGTCTGCTCAGGCTCGCTGGCAGGGGTGGAGGCGGAGGTGGGCTCGCTGGCAGGAGTGGAAGCGGGGGTAGACGCAGGAGTACCACCGCAGGCAGCCAGAGACAAAGCCATCGCCGCAGCCATAACAAGAGCGATAAACTTCTTCATGTTTGACTCTCCTTTTTTCTTTGGCCGGCGGCATGCCGCGCTGCGATGCAGCCCGACGGGCCGGCCTTTTTGTGTGTGCCGGGCACTCAGATGCCCGGCGGCGCAATACAAGTATACAGCCCCGAAGTCCGGTTTTCAAGGATTTCAGAGCAAAACGGGCAGTTACAAAAAGTTACACACGCCGCTCCCGATCCGTTTTTTTTGCGCCGCAAAGCGCTTTTTCTCACTCCAGATTCGCCGGGCCGAAGCCGATGGGCAAAAGCTCGCCCAGGGTCATTTCCAGGTAATCGTCCTCGCTTTTGGCCAGGATGACCTGCAGCTCGTCGCCGCCGAACTCATAGAGGAACTGGCGGCACACCCCGCAGGGCGAGGTGACCAGCGTGTTCACCTTGCCCTCGGCCGCGCCCACGATGGCGATGCGGCTGAATTCCCGCACGCCCTCGCTCACCGCCTTCACCAGAGCGGTGCGCTCGGCGCAGCAGGTGGGGGTGTAGGTGGCGCTCTCGATGTTGCAGCCGGTGAACACCCGGCCGTCCTTTGCCTCCAGCGCCGCGCCCACCTTGAAACGGGAATAGGGCGCATAGGCCTTCTCCCGGGCGGCGAAGGCAGCGCGGATGAGCTCCTGTTTGGTCATGGTGTTTTCCTTTCTCACTCGGCTGCGCCCAGGGCGATCTTCATCATGTTGGTGAAGGTGGTCTGGCGCTGCTCGGGGGTGGTGATCTCCGGGCTGACAAAGCTGTCGGAGATGGTGAGGATACAGGCGGCCTTTTTGCCCAGCACGGCGGCGTTGTGGAAGAGGGCGAAGCTCTCCATCTCCACGGCCACGCAGCCCTTCTCGTCCCGCAGGATCTCCCAGTAGGTGGGGTTTTTGCGGTCGTCGTGGCGGTAGAACACGTCGCTGGAGTGGATGACGCCCTCCACCAGGGGAATGCCCTGGGCGGCGGCGCTGGCGCGCAGACGGTCGTTCAGCTCGGCGCTGGGCAGGATGGTGTCGCCCTCAAAGCCGGACATAGTCTTTGCAAAGCTGCTCTCGGAGTAGGCGGCGGTGGCCAGCACCACATCGTAGAGCTTTGCCTTGTCGGTGTAGGAGCCGGCGGAGCCGATGCGGATGATGTTCTCCACGCCGTACTGGGCGTAGAGTTCGTGGGAGTAGATGCCGATGCTGGGCATGCCCATGCCGCTGCCCATCACGCTCACCTGTTTGCCCTGGTAGGTGCCGGTGTAGCCCAGCATGCCGCGCACGTCGTTGAAGAGCACGGGATTCTCCAGGAAGGTCTCGGCGATGAATTTCGCACGCAGGGGGTCGCCGGGCATCAGGACGGTCTTGGCGATCTGGCCTTTTTCGGCTTTGTTGTGGGGGGTAGACATAAGTGTTCTCTCCTTTTGAATGAAATTATGGAAAAGGGCTCATCGGCCCTCGGGGCGTTCTTTCACAAGGCCGGTCTGATAGGCGGCCACCAGGCGCTTGAGGTCCTCCACGTCGGCGGCCAGCTTGCGGCCGTTGTCCGTGTCGCCCACCAGCACACGTTTTTTGGTGGTCTCGAACACATCCACGCTGGACACGATGTCCAGATTCTCGCTGATGGCCTTCTCCACCGTCTCAAAGGGCTGGTGGGCCCGCAGGGAAAGGCCGTGGCTGTTGTAGACCAGAGTATAGCCTGCGATGCCGGTGCGCCGGTGGTAGGCACGGCAGAAGCCGCCGTCGATGCGGATCATCCGCCCGGCGCCTTTCACCGGGCTCTCCCCTTCCACCGTGCGCACGGGAACGTGGCCGTTGACGATATGGCTGCGGGTCTGGTCCAGCCCGAACTCCGCCAGAATGGCCCGATCCATGCGGGTGTCGTTGACATAGCGGTAGTAGGGGTTGCTGGGTTCCACGTGGGTGATCTTGTCCGCCACGAAGAGGCGCTCGAAGGTGGTCATCTTGGCCCGGCCGTAAAGGGGCGACAGCTTGCCGCACCACAGATACCACAGAAAGTCGCAGCCGGTCTGCCAGGCCTCGCTGCCCTCGGGGGAGAAATAGGCCCGCCGGGCCCGCTCGTCGCAGTAGTCCATCAGCGCCTTGCCCGCGTAGCCGTGCTGCTCGAAGGTCTCCACCTGGAAGCTGCCGGACTCGGTGAGGGGCACCGCCCCGTGGAACATCAGGTTGCCGTTCTCAATGTGGTACACGCCGCCCTTGGCGTAGAGAAAGCGCACATGGCGCTGCAGCCGCTCGCTGTCGGTGAAGCTGCGGCACAGGGAGGCCAGCACCTCCTCCTCGGCAGGGGTGAGGCGGGCGGGGTCCGCCGGGTCCACGGTGGGCAGGTCGTCATCCTGCAAAGGATAGCGCCGGCCCTCCACGTCCACCGTGCCCGCCGCAAAGTCGATGCGGCGCAAAAAATCCCGGCCCTCCAGCTCAAAGTCCGGGTTGCGGTCGATGACGGCGCACTCCAATTTGAACATGATGACGGCGATGGCCTTGTGCATCCGGGCCACCCTTGCCAGCTCGCTGCGGTGGTAGGGGCCGCGGCTCTCGTCCACCTGGGGATAGAAATGGTGGATGTCGCAGTCCCGGTAGGTGTTCTCGGCAAAGAGGGCCAGCGGGCGGGTGTTGATGCCGTAGCCGTCCTCCACCGCTTCCAGATTGTTGTAGGCCAGGGTGGTGCGCAGCACCGTGGCGATGCAGATGGGGCTGCCCGCCGCCGCGCCCATCCAGACCACGTCGTGGTTGCCCCACTGGATGTCCACCGAGTGGTGGGCCATCAGCTGCTCCATGATGAGGTCCGGCCGGGGGCCACGGTCATAAATATCGCCCAGAATGTGCAGTTTGAACACCGCCAGCGTCTTGATGAGCTCGCACAGCGCCTCGATGAAGTCGTCCGCCCGGTCCACCGCCAGGATGCTGTTCAGGATCTCATTGTAGTAGAATTCCTTGTCGTGGTCCTCGAAGTGGGCGTGGAGCAGCTCGTCCAGAATGTAGGCGTAGTTTTTGGGCAGCCGCTTGCGCACGAAGCTGCGGGTGTGCTTGCTGGACACCACCCGGCAGACGTCGATGAGCCGGAACAGGGTCTGCCGGTACCAGGCGGGCAGGTCGGTCTGGCGGGCTTTCAGCTCGTCCAGCTTGCGGTTGGGATAGTAGATGAGGGTGGCGAACTCCGCCCGTTCGGCTTCGCTCACCTCTTCGCCCAGCACCCGGTCCACTTTTTCCTTGATGACGCCGGAGGCGTTGTTCATGATGTGGGTGAAGGCTTCGGCCTCGCCGTGGAGGTCGCTCATGAAATGCTCGGTGCCTTTGGGCAGCTTGAGAATGGCCTGCAGGTTGATGATCTCGCTGCAGGCGCTGGCGATGGAGGGGTACTCCCGCGCCAGCAGGGTGAGATATTTCAGGTCTTTGCGCAGCTTATCCGCCCCGGAGCGCATGACATCCGTCCTTTCATTTGTCTTTTTGCGGGGAAAGATTGCACGATCAGCTTTCACGGCCATTATACCACACCGGGCAGGAAATATGGTACAATATTCACGGAAAATTTAAAACCCCCGCGAAAGGTCGTGTCCCATGGTCATTCCCACCCACTGCGAACTGTGTCCCCGCCGCTGCGGCGCGGACCGCACAAAACGCCCCGGGCGCTGCGGCGCTGGCGGGCAGCTGCGCGTTGCCCGTGCGGCCCTCCACTTCTGGGAGGAGCCCTGCATCAGCGGCGAAAAAGGCAGCGGCACGGTGTTCTTCACCGGCTGCTCCCTGGGCTGCTGCTACTGCCAGAATTATGCCATCAGCCAGCAGGGGCTGGGCAAGGACATCGACGAAGCGCGCCTTGCGGACATTTTCCTGGAATTGCAGGAAAAAGGCGCGGCCAACCTGAACCTCGTCACCGCCACCCAGTGGCTGCCCTGGGTGACCGCCGCCCTGGATTCCGCCCGCGCCCGGGGCCTGGCCCTGCCGGTGGTGTGGAACACCGGCGGCTACGAAACGCCGGAAACGGTGGCCGCTTTGAAGAACTATGTGGACGTATGGCTCTGCGACGTTAAGTATATTTCGGCAGAAATCTCCAAAAAGTATTCCGATGCAGCGGATTACTTCACCGTTTGCGAAAAAGCGGTAAAAGCCATGCTGGAGCTGGCGGGGCCGCCGGTGTTCGACGAAGAGGGCTACCTGCAAAAGGGGGTCATTCTGCGGCACCTGGCGCTGCCGGGCGCCCTAGCGGACAGCCGGGCGGTGCTGGACTGGATGGCCACCCTGCCAAAGGGCAGCTTCATCCCCAGTCTGATGAGCCAGTACACACCTTTTTATAAGGCGAAGGAGATGAAACCGCTGGACCGGCGCATTTCCACCTGGGAGTACCGGCAGGTCATCGACCGGGCGGTGGAGCTGGGCCTGACCGAGGGCTACATGCAGGAAAAGAGCAGCGCGAAGGAGGAGTACACGCCTCCCTTCGACCTGGAGGGCGTATGATGGGAAATGTGTTGAGCCTTGTTTATATGGGGATATTTCTGGCGGCGGGCGCGGGCCTTGCCCGCCGGTTTGTGCCCCATTCTGACTTGCAGGAGCGGGTGGTGTTCGCCAGCGCCTTTGCCACGGCGCTGCTGGCGGGGCTGCCCGCGCTGGCGGCGCTGGTCTTTGACTTCACCCTGCCCGCGGCGCTGACGGCGCTGGCCGCGGCGGCGGGCCTTGCGGTGTGGGGCTGGCTGCCCGCTGCGGGCACGGCCATGGGCGGAAAGGCGGAGCGGGGGTTCTGGCTGTGCATTCTGCCGGCGCTGTGCCTCACCTTCTGGCTGCTGTTCACCCACACCCTTTCTTTAAAGGACGGGGCCTACTGGTGCGGCCAGAGCACCTACGGCGACCTTCCCATGCACCTGGCCCTCATCCAGGCGCTGGCCCAGCAGGGCGACTTCCCGCCGGGCTTTTCGCTGCTGGCGGGGCAGACGGTGGCGGGCTACCACTATCTGGGCGAGAGCGTGTCCAGCGTGTTTCTGCTGCTGGGGGCGGGGCTGAAGTTCGCCTGCCTGCTGCCCCAGTTCACGGCGCTGCCGGCGGTGTTCGGCGGGGTTTGGCTGCTGGCCAGGCGGCTTTTGAAAAGCGCCGGAGCGGCCAGCCTTGGCTTCTGGCTGTTCTTCATGGGCAGCGGTTTCGGCTTTGTCTACTTCCTGGGCGGCGAAAAGGGCAACTTCACCCGCATCTTCACCGCCTTTTACGAAACGCCCACCAACTATGTGCAGGAGAACATCCGCTGGGTGAACCCCATCGTGGACATGCTGGTGCCCCAGCGGGCCACCCTGTTCGGCTGGGCGCTGCTCTTCCCCGCTCTGGCGCTGCTGGCGGCCTTTGCGCTGGAAGGCCGGCGGGAACTCTGGCCCGGCCTGGCGCTGCTGGCCGCGCCCCTGCCCCTCACCCAGACCCACGCCGCCCTAGCACTGGTGCTCATCTGCGGGGTGCTGTTTTTCCGTCAGCTGCTCACCGACCGCAGCCGCGCCGCCCTTGCCCCCTGGCTGGTGTTTGCGGCGGTGTGCGCGGTGTTCTGGCTGCCCCAGATGCTGGGGGAGATCCTGCCCGGCGTGCAGGGAGGCGAGCGTTTTCTGCGTCTTTCCTTCAACTGGGCCAACGAGGGCGACAACTACTTCTGGTTCTACATCAAGAACATCGGCGTGGTGTATCTGCTGCTCATCCCGGCCTTCATCGCCGCGGACAAGGCCTTGCGCTGGTTCTACGGCGGCGGGCTGGTCATTCTGCTCTTGAGCGAGTTCGTTGTGTTCCAGCCCAACAACTACGACAACAATAAACTCCTGTTCGTCTGGCACCTGCTGGGCTGCGTCCTTGTGGCGGGGCTGCTCTGCCGGCTGGTGAAAAAGCTGCCCCAAAAGGCCGTCGGCGCGGCGCTGGCAGGCGTGCTGGTGTTTCTGGCCACCTTCGGCAGCGTGCTGACCGTGGGGCGGGAACTGGTGAGCGAATACCAGCAGTTTTCCGCCGACGCCATTGCCGCCGCCGACTGGGCCAAGGAGGAGACCGACCCCCACGCCCTGTTTTTGACCGGGACCCAGCACATCAACGCGGTGGCCAGCCTGGCGGGGCGCACGGTGCTCTGCGGCAGCCCCAGCTATCTCTATTACCACGGCCTTGACTACGCCGACCAGCAGGCGGCGGCCAAAGCGATGTACGAAACGCCCAGCGCCGACCTTCTGGAGGAGTGGGGCGTGGATTACGTGGTATTCAGCGGGTTTGAGCGCAGTGAGTTTGCCGCGGATGAAGAATGGTATCAGCAAAACTGCACGCTGGCCTTCAGCCATGGCGACTATGCGATCTACCAGGTGGAATAAATGATAAACCGAAGGCCCCGCAGGGCGTTGTCCTGCGGGGCCTTTCATTTGCCGGGGCACCTCCCGCCCGGCGGCGGCATATCCTGTTTTATCAGACTTTGTGTTGGGAGGAATCCACAATGGAAAAAACAGATCGCGCCGGCAGGGCCGGCTGCAGCTGCCGCACATCCTGCCCGGAGCAATGCCCCGGCGAGAGGCCGTGCACTGCCTTTGCGTCCTTTTTTATTTTTGAAAAGCGCTTTCAGAACGGCGCGCCCATTCCCTGGGTGACAGGCGTGGCGGACCCGACGGGCAGCATCGTTCTGACCAACGATGAACAGATCGACCTGCTGCCGGGATACTATTATATCTCCTACAGCGTTGCCCCCGTGCTGGAGGAAGCCGGTTACCTGCAGGTCACGCCCTCCGTCAACGGCACGCCCTATCTGTTCTACGGGGCCTACTTCAAGGAGAGCGCCGGGTCTTCCAGCGCCACCGGGGCCAACACGTTCATCCTGCATCTGTCGGCGCCGGCCAGCCTGCGGCTGACCTGCAACAGCAGCGTGGCCAACCGCGCCGGCGCGGCCACTCTTTCGGTGCTGAAGCTGGCCCCGGCAGCGCTGTGACGTTTCGTTACAGCAGTTCCCGAAGCTTGTCCAGAAAAGTCTCTTCGCCCCAGGTGTTGATTTTGAAGAACAGGGCCTGGCTGCCGCCGGCGGTGATGGCGGAAAGGTGAACGGGCCCCTCCCCGCTCTGGAACAGAGTCACGCTCATGCTCAGACGGTTGCCGCCGGCGTAGCTGAACCGCTCGAACACACGCACGCTGCACCGGGCGCCGTCCTCCCGAAAATCGCTGGAAGCCTCCAGCGAGGCGGAGACGCTGCCCTCCAAAATGCCCTGCTCGATGCGTGCCAGCAGCGCGTCAAAATCGACGGCGAGGGTCTTTTCCAGTTTTGCCATACTCTTCGCTCCTTCCACCGTTTTGCGTTTGGTAAAAGAAAACGGCCCCGGTCAAAAACCGGGGCCGCTGGTGCGGATG
Source organism: Candidatus Allofournierella merdipullorum (assembly GCF_048426865.1). NCBI lineage: Bacteria > Bacillati > Bacillota > Clostridia > Eubacteriales > Oscillospiraceae > Allofournierella > Candidatus Allofournierella merdipullorum. Next base: position 21,530 of record NZ_DBFNWJ010000004.1, on the reverse strand, counting down.
AAGGGACTTGAACCCATATGGAGTTGCCCCCACTAGAACCTGAATCTAGCGCGTCTGCCAATTCCGCCACATCCGCATGTGTATCGCCAGCCGAACCGCTGTTGGAGCAGGTGATGGGAGTCGAACCCACGTCCTCAGCTTGGAAGGCTGATGTACTAGCCGTTGTACGACACCTGCACATCGGCTGCGAGTTGTATTATATCATAGCCCCCCGCCGAATGCAAGCACTTTTTTTCATTCCTTTGCCGGGGCGCCGCTCTCCCTTTACTTTCGGCCGATCCATGCTATAATGGAACCGTTTTACAGACTTTTCAAAAGGCGCGTTCAAAGGCGCGGCGGGGTGTTTTTTATGAATCTTGCGGAGCTTTTTATTCTGGCGGTGGGTCTTTCCATGGACGCCTTTGCCGTGTCCATCTGCAAAGGGCTCAGCCAGCCCAAACTGAAACCGGGCCACATGGTCATCACCGGCCTTTACTTCGGCGGGTTCCAGGCGCTGATGCCCCTGCTGGGCTTCATTCTGGGCGCTCAGTTCGCCCGGTTCATCAGCGGCTTTGACCACTGGGTGGTGTTCGGCCTGCTGGCCTTCATCGGCGTGGGGATGATCCGGGAGTCCCGGGAACAGGCCTGCCCGGCGGACAAGGGTTTCTCCCCCAAAGAGATGCTGCCGCTGGCGGTGGCCACCAGCATCGACGCGCTGGCCGCCGGGGTGAGCCTTGCGCTGCTGGACGTGAAGATCCTCTGGGCGGTGAGCTTCATCGGCGTGACCACCTTCTGCCTGTCCGCTGTGGGCGTCTGGGTGGGCCACCGCTTCGGCGCCCGCTACAAGGGCGGCGCGGAGCTGGCGGGCGGCATTGTGCTCATTCTCATCGGCATCAAGGTCCTTTTGGAGCATCTGGGCTTTTTGAGCCTGTGAACGAACAAGACGGGAGGCGCGAGGCATGGAGTTTCGGGAATATCTTCCCTTCTGGAAGGAACTGACCGACCAGCAGCAGGCGAAGCTGGAGAGCACCGCCACGCTGGAGCATGTGAAAAAGGGCGAGGTCATCCACAACGGCACCGCCGACTGCGTGGGCCTGCTGGTGCTGGTGAGCGGCCAGCTACGGGGCTTCTCTTTGTCGGAGGACGGGCGGCAGGTCACGCTGTACCGGCTGTTCAGCCGGGACGTATGCCTGATGAGCGCCTACTGCATGCTGAACAGCCTGCAGTTCGACATCTCGGTGCAGGCCGAGCAGGACACGGTGTTCTGGCGCATTCCCGCGCCGGTGTATAAAGAGCTGATGCGCCAGTCGGCGGCGGTGGCGAACTTCACCACCGAGCTCATCGCCAGCCGTTTTTCCGACGTGATGTGGCTGCTGGACCAGATCCTTTACAAGCATCTGGACAGCCGCCTGGCGGCCTTTCTGGTGGAGGAGAGCCGTTTGACCGGCTCGGCCACGCTGGCCCTCACTCACGACGCCATCGCCCAGCATCTGGGCAGCGCCCGGGAGGTCATCACCCGGATGCTGCGGTATTTCTCCGCCGAGGGTCTGGTGAAGCTGGGCCGGGGCAGTTTGCAGGTGCTGGACGAGGAGCGCCTTGTCTCCATCGCCGGCGACAGCCTGCGGTAACAAACAAAAAAGCGCGCGGCGCGGAAAGACGTTCTTTCCGCGCCGCGCGTTTTGTTTTTTCAGAAGGCCACGCTGGCCACCGGCTCGCCGTCGAGGGTCTTGGCGGTGAAGGTGCCGTTTTCGTAGACCATGTAGCTGTGGCTGCCGTCCTTGGGGATGGACACGCTGCCGGGATTCAGGATGAGGGTGTCGCCCTGCCGCTCGGCGTGCTTCACATGGATGTGGCCGAAGGCGAAGGCGCTGCCCGCCGGCAGCGGGGGCAGATGCTCCGGGTCAAAGAGGTGGCCGTGGGTGGCAAACAGGGTGCGGCCGTTCTCCAGCAGGATGGTGGTGTAGTCCGCCAGGATGGGGAACTCCAGCACCATCTGGTCCACCTCGGCGTCGCAGTTGCCCCGCACGGCGATGATCTTGTCCTTCAGGCCGTTGAGCATGGGGATGACCTGCTTGGGGGCGTAGCCCTGGGGCAGGTCGTTGCGGGGCCCGTGGTAGAGCAGATCGCCCAGCAGCAGAATTTTGTCCGGCTGTTCGGCATCAATGCGCGCCAGCAGTTTTTCACAATAGTAAGCCGACCCGTGCAGGTCGGAGGCGATGAGCAGTTTCATTCTTTCTCTCCCCCGGGCATTTCACTGTATTTTTTCACAATGGCCTTCATCTCGTCGAAGTGCTGTTCCATCTCGGCCACCAGCTTGAACTGGGTGCGGCAGCGCACCAGGTTGTGGGTGGGGTACTGGGTCTTGAAGTAGACGTCTCCCTGCAGGTAGTCGGTGAGGAAACGCATGCCGCACTCCAGCGTGATGACCCGGGCGCCCCAGGGCAGATACTCCTTTTCCGCGGCGGTGAGCACGTCGCCGGCGGTCTCCAGATACCCTTTGGTGTAGGCCTCGAAGAGGTCCAGCTCAAAGTGCACCTTGCTCACGTCCGGCTCGTCCTCCGCCGCGCGGGTGGCGCCGAAGCGGATGGAGTCGCCGAAGTCGTTGAGCGCCAGGCCCGGCATGATGGTGTCCAGGTCAATGATGCACATGCCCTTGCCGGTGGCGGCGTCAAAGAGGATGTTGTTCAGCTTGGTGTCGTTGTGGGTCACCCGCAAAGGCAGCTTGCCGCTGCGCAGCCCGTCCATCAGCACGCTGCAGTCCGCCGCCCGCTCCAGCACGAAGTCGATCTCCTTTTTGCAGCTCTTCACCCGGTTCTTCACGTCCCGCTGCACCGCCCGCTTGAAGGCCCGCAGGCGGCTCTCGGTGTCGTGGAATTTGGGGATGGTCTCGTGGAGCGTCTCGATGGGGTAGCCGTCCAGCTGCTTTAAGAAGGTGCCGAAGCTGCGGGCGGACTGGTAGAACTGCTCGGGGGTCTCCACGCTCTGGTAACACACCGAGTCGGCGATGTAGTTGTAGCAGCGCCAGGGCAGGCCGCGGGTGTCCTGGTAATAATTCTCGCCGCTCTTGGTCTTGATGTAGCTCAAAGTCTCCCGGTCGGGGTCGCCCCCCTCCGCCCGGATGACGGTGCGCAGATACTCGGTGACGCCGAAGATGTTCTGCATCACTTCCTTGGGATTCTTGAACACATGGGTGTTCACCCGCTGCAGCACATAGCTCAGCTCGTCGCCCGTCTCACCGGGCATGTACACCGCGTAGGTCTCGTTGATGTGGCCCGCGCCGAAGGGCTTGACGTAGCTGCACTGGTTGCCGAAGCCGAAGGCGTAGAGGGCATCCTGCAGCTCACGGCTGTCCACCCCGTCGATGACCCGGCGCTGGGCGAAGATCACCTCGCCCGCCTCCACCTTGCGGCCCGGCTCGATCGTGCAGTTGGCCTTCACCACGCTGCCCAGGCTGATGTGGGCGCCGTCGCCCACCACGGTGTCGTGGTCGATGATGGCCCCGCAGTTGACAAGGCACCCCTTGCCCAGCACCGTGTGGGTGTTCACCACCGCCCGCTGCATCACAAAGCTGCCCGCGCCGATCACCGCCGAGGGGCTGACCACCGCCGAGGGGTGGATGATGGTGGGCACCACAAAGCCCGCCTCCAGCAGGCGGTCCACCCACTGCACCCGCAGCTTGTTGTTGCCAAAGGCCGCCACCGCACAGGGATATTCCGCGTGCAGGGCGGTGTAGTCCACCAGTTTGCCGATCACCTCGGGGCCCTTGGCGGCGTCGTCCAGCATGGCGATCTTGTCAAACTGGCGGGTGCTCTCCACGCTCTCGTAGATCATGCGCCCGAAACCGCCCGCGCCTAAGATCAACAGATTCGGCATTGCGTCGTCTCCTTTTCCGGCCCCGCGAGAACGGGGCTTCATCTTTTTTATTATAGAGGAAAGCGGCGGGGGTTTCAACCGGGCCGCGCCCCTTTTGCAAATTTTGCGCACGGCCATGCCACGCTTTTTCCCGGCGCGGGCGGCCGGCGCACCGGTGGTGTTCGGCGTGTGCTCTCCCGGGCGGCGCGCCCCGCGTGTACGCCCCGGCGGGCGTGGCGGCCGCGCAGGGCGCCGCCCGTTCATGCGCCCGGGGCCGCGGGGCAAGGCCCAAATATTTTCAACTTTATTCTTTGTTTTTTGTACAGCGTGCCTCCGCCGCGCCGCCTTGCTTTATCACTTTTGTGCGTTAAAGAGAATTTCCGCTTGTCTTACCCGACTTTTTTCAAGCATTTTTCCGGCTTGTTTTTTTGCCGCGGTGCGCTATAATCGAAAACAAATCAAGGGAGATTTTTCCGAAGACCGCGGCTTCGGGAAAATCTCCCTTCTTTTTCGTCCCGCTCTCCTGCGGGGGTGGGGCGCACAGAGAAAGGGGAGGAAATGTATGACGCAAGAGATCATGAGTGCTGTTGATACAGAGCTTTTTGCGGTCTGGTTTTTGATCGGCGCCGCGCTGGTGTTCTGGATGCAGGCGGGCTTCGCCATGGTGGAAGCCGGTTTCACCCGGGCAAAAAACACCGGCAACATCCTGATGAAGAACCTGATGGACTTCTGCATCGGCACCATCGTGTTCATCCTGATCGGGTTCGGGTTTTTAATGGGCGAGGACCTGCTGGGCTTCATCGGCAAGCCCGGGCTGGACATCTTCACCGCCTATGAAAGCTTCGACTGGTCCAACTTCGTGTTCAACCTGGTGTTCTGCGCCACCACCGCCACCATCGTGTCCGGGGCGATGGCCGAGCGCACCCGCTTTTTGTCCTACTGCGTGTACTCGGCGGTGATCTCCGCGCTGGTGTATCCCATCGAGGCCCACTGGATCTGGGGCGGCGGCTGGCTGGCATCCAACACCATCTTCCACGACTTCGCCGGTTCCTGCGCCATCCACATGGTGGGCGGCTTCACCGCCCTCATCGGCGCAAAGCTGCTGGGGCCCCGCATCGGCAAATTCGTGCGGGATGACAGCGGCAAGGTGGTCAAGATCAACGCCTTCCCGGGGCACAACCTGGCCCTGGGGTGCCTGGGCTGCTTTATCCTGTGGCTGGGCTGGTACGGCTTCAACGGCGCCGCCTGCACCAGCGTGGCGCAGCTGGGCTCGGTGTTCCTCACCACCACCGTCGCGCCCTCGGTGGCCACCGTGGTGTGCATGGTGTTCACCTGGGTGCGCTACGGCAAGCCGGACATCTCCATGTGCCTGAACGCCTCACTGGCGGGCCTTGTTGCCATCACCGCCTCCTGCGACGTGACCGACGCCCTGGGCTCCATCGTCATCGGCGCGGTGGCCGGCGTGCTGGTGGTGTTCGGCGTGTGGTTTCTGGACAGCGTGCTCCATGTGGACGACCCGGTGGGCGCGGTGGCCGTGCACTTTTTCAACGGCCTGTGGGGCACGCTGGCGGTGGGCCTGTTCGCCACCACCACCGCCCCCGGCAACGACAGCCTGACCGGCCTGTTCTACGGCGGCGGCTTTGACCTGCTGGGCGCCCAGCTGCTGGGCATCGTCACCGTGCTGGCCTGGACCGGCGTGACCATGACCGTCTTTTTCCTGCTCATCAAGGCCATCTTCGGGCTGCGGGTCAGCGAGGAGGAGGAGATCGCCGGCCTGGACGCCACCGAGCACGGCCTGCCCTCCGCCTACGCGGGCTTTGCCCTGATGGACATCTCCAACACCATGACCATGGATGTGAACGAGAACACCGACCTGGGCGCCGACCGCTACGAGGCCGCCAGCGACGCCCAGAAGGAGGCCGCCGTGAAGGTCGCGGCCGCCCCCGCGGCCTCCTCCAGCGGCATCCACAAGGTGGTCATCATCTCCCGCCTGTCCCGCTACGACCATCTGAAGAAGGCGCTGAACGACATCGGCGTCACCGGCATGACCGTGACCCAGGTGATGGGCTGCGGCATCCAGAAGGGCGCGGGCGAGAAGTACCGCGGCGTGGAGATCGACGCCACCCTGCTGCCCAAGGTGAAGGTGGAGGTGGTGGTGAGCACCATCCCGGTGGAGACGGTGATCGAGGCCGCCAAGAAGGCCCTGTACACCGGCCACATCGGCGACGGCAAGATCTTCGTCTACGGCGTGGACAATGTGGTGAAGGTGCGCACCGGCGAGGAAGGGTTCGCCGCCCTGCAGGATGTGGAATAACGGCTTTTATGAAACAAAAGGGAGGTCCCCGCGGGGAACTCCCTTTTGTTAGTGTTTCACTTTTTTCCGCGAGGGCAGCTGGGCCAGCACGATGGCGCAGAACACCAGCGCGCAGCCCGCCAGCTCCCGGGCGGTGAGGGTCTGGTGGAGCAGCAGCCAGCCCGCCAGCACGCTGAACACGCTCTCCAGGCTGAGGGTCAGGCTGGCCAGGGTGGGCTCCACGTGCTTTTGGGCCACCACCTGCAGGGTGTAGGCCACGCCGCAGCTGAGCGCGCCGGCGTAGAGGATGGGCGCCCAGGCGGCCAGCACATCGGACACAGCGGGCTTTTCAAAGAGAAGGGTGGGCACCGCGCAGAACAGCCCCGCCACGAAAAACTGGATGCAGGAGAGCTTTACCCCGTCCACCAGGGGGGAGAAGTGGTCGATGACGAGGATGTGCAGGCTGAACAGGGCGCTGCACCCGAACAGCATCCACTCCCCCGGGCCGAGGGCGGCGCCGCCGCTCCAGCACAGCAGATAGAGCCCGGCCACGGCCACCACCACCGCCAGCCACACCTGCGCGCCGGGCATGCGATGGAAAAAGATGCCCAGCACCGGCACGATGACGATGTACAAAGCGGTGATGAACCCCGCCTTGCCCACACTGGCGTATTCCAGCGCCCACTGCTGCAGGCTGCTGGCCAGGCCCAGGATGATGCCGCACAAAGCGCCGCCCAGCCAGAGGTTTTTCCGGTCGGCCGGGGCGGCCTCCTCCCGCCGGTTGCCGGACAGACGGCCCAGCAGCGGGATCATGGGCAGCAGCACCGCGCCGCCCAGCAGGCTGCGCACGCAGTTGAAGGTGAAGGGGCCCACATGTTCGCCCCCCACGCTCTGGGCCACAAAGGCCACGCCCCAGATCAGGGCGGTGAGCGCCAGCACCGGCAGATATTTCAGTTCCTGTTTCAAGTATACGGTCCCTCCCCCGCCTCAATTGCCCGCGCCGAACCCCAGGGCGGACAGATCCACCGCCGGGGCTTTGGGGCCTCGGGCCGCACCGGGGGCGCGGCGGGCGCGTCGGGGGTGTCGGGCAGCTCAAAGTCGCCCAGGGCGGTGTCAAAGCTCTCCTCCCGGGGCGGCGCGTCCTTCTCTTCGGGAACAGGCGCGGCCGGCGGCGCGGCGTCGACGGCGTCCAGCGCCGTGTCAAAGCTTCCGGCGGCAGCCTCCGGCTGCGCCTGCTCCCCGGCGGCGGGAGCGGCAGACCGGGCTGTCGTCCCGGGGACGGGCCGCGGCGCCTCGCCGCCCTTCGTCGGGGCGTCGGGCGCCTCGAAGGCGGCGGCAAAGCTGTCCGCCGCGGCGGGCGCCGCCCCCAGCCACTCGGCGGGCAGGGTGGGCAGCAGGTCGGCGGCCAGTTCCTCCATGGCCAGGCAGTCCTCGGGCAGGTCGGTGAGGGTGGCGCCGTAGTGGGCCAGCAGCACCCGGCCCGCCGGGCCCACCAGCAGCGTCAGCGGCAGCTGCCAGGCCTGCCCCGGCTGGGGATGGAAGCCCTGCTTTTTGGCCGCGTTCAGGATCTTCATCGCCTTGAGGGAGAAGCACTTCAGCCGGCTCTTCTCGCTGGGCACGGCAAAAAAGCGGTAGAGCACGCCCTCGGCGTCGCACATCAGCTCGTAGGGCATGGCCCCCTCGGGGATGGCTTTGGAGATGGTCTGGGGCTTGGTCCGCACCACGCAGACCAGCCGGGCGCTGCGCAGCGCGTCGGCGGACTTGATGTATTCCATGATGCAGTTCCGGGTGAGCGGGTGGCCGAAGTTTTGCAGAAACACCAGAAATACCGGCTTGTCCCCCTCCAGCAGCTGGTAGAAGCTCTGCTGGGGGTGGTAGGGGGTGTCGAAGCGGAACTCCGGGATCACATCGCCGGCGCGCAGTCGTTTTGCCATGGGGCGGCTCTCCTTCTTTCGCAGAATGCGTCTTCTTCTATTCTACACGTTCCGACCTTTCTGTCAATGTGGTATAATGGGAGCACAAGCAATCTTTGCCGCAAGGAGGAACGGAAGATGCACGACGCTGTGAAGGACAACATCGAAAAGCGGGCCAGACGGGTGATCGCCGCCCTGAAGGCCAACAACATGGAGGGCTGGTATCTGCCCGACGCCGCCGGGGTGCGCGCCTTTGTGGAGCAGCTCATCCCGGAGGGGGCCACGGTGGCAAACGGCGGCAGCATGACCCTGGCCGAGACGGGGGTCATGGACCTTTTGGCCAGCGGGCGCTATGAGTTTCTGGACCGCACTGGCCTTGCGGGCGAGGAGCTGGGCAAGCTCTACCGCCGGGTGTTCAGCGCCGACTGGTATCTGGCCAGCGCCAACGCCATCACCGAGGCGGGCGAAATTTACAACGTGGACGGCAACTCCAACCGGGTGGCGGCCATCACCTTCGGGCCGGAAAACGTGCTGCTGGTGGTGGGCTGCAACAAGATCGTGAAGGACCTGGACGCCGCGAAGGAGCGGGTGGAGGCCATTGCCGCGCCGGCCAACACGGTGCGCCTTTCCTGCGCCACCCCTTGCGCCGTCACCGGCAAATGCGAGCACTGCCACAGCCCGGCCCGCATCTGCTGCACCACCACCATCCACAGCTTCCAGCGCATTCCGGGACGCATCAAAGTGCTGCTGGTGGGCGAGCCGCTGGGCTTTTGAACCAAACGCAAAACAGGGACGCGCCCATCTGGGTGCGTCCCTGTTTTTCTCTATAAGGCCCCGCCTTGCCGTCTGCGACCAATCAAAACCTACCGAATGGCAGGTGGGTGTAGCTGTATATGGCAGTGCTCCGATCCTTGTTGCCTGTCAGCCTTCCATGTTGTCATCATCGGGGTCGCACTGATCGCAATAAAGGTCATCCGCACGGTATGTTTTGTTCTGGCAGGTATCGTTTTTGCCCAGGCACCAGAATTCGCCTTCCGCCAATTCTTCGCTGCTGTCTGCACTGTCGAATCCGCCACTCGGCGTATTAGCCGTCAATTCCTGTGAGGAGCCATCCGTATTGAACCATCCTAAAAACTGCGCAAGGGCTATATTCACACGCTCCAGTTCTTCCTCACTGTATTCATACGCCAGACCGGCATCAATGCTGGGCTGGTCATACATCACTTCAGCCCACGGGGCATAGATAAACCAATCATCAATAATCGTTCCCTTAGGCGCTGTTCCCCCTAACCCCTCCAAAATCAAGCATGCATCTTTTCCGCCTGTCTGCGGATACTCCTGGTTGTTCAGTGATGTCGTCATCGTATAGTCAATCAACATATCAGAAGTCGTTGAAGAATATATCGCCCGCTCAAAGGACAGTTGGACCACATAGGGCCCCGCATCATTGCCGTCTGCCAGTGCAGCATAAAGCATTGCAACATTGGCGCCGCCCATGCACAGCACTGCTTCCCTATCAGTCAGCGGATCAAGCAGAGACGGCATTGTCCACTCCGTGTTGTATTGAATGTACTTGCCATCCGATTCGGATTCGACCACAAGGCTGCCCGCCAGATTTTTCCCGCCTTTTCCCAGAACTTGTTTTACACTCTCTTCCTGCACAGCAACATAGGGCATAACCACATCCACGAAATACTCACCAGCATTCAAAGGATAGTCTCCATTGGTTAGAGGGCCAAAAACCGCTTGACCATCTATGACAGCGGCTTGTGCTTGCGCGGAGTAGGAATCGTTGCTCAGTGCAAGAAGAAGTTCCGTCCCATCGGGCAGATTTGTTTCCACGCAGATATATGCGTTCCCCTGATCGTCCGTTTTTCCAGAACTCGACATGGTAACTTCCACTGGTGCAGCACAGCCCGACAGGTTGACTGCACATAAGACTGCCAATGCCAAACCGAGAAACTTCATTTGAAAGAATCGGCGTGCTCCATACATAAAACTCTTCCTCCCTTGGCCGCCTTTTCGGAGGCCGCTTTTCTGTCTTTACCGACACGGGCGATACTAATGCCCGCAACCAGTTTCCACCAAATGTTCCCCACATTTCGGACATTTATGTTGCTGATTCAAAATGCCATGCTTCAGTATAAAGGCGTCGATCCGCTTTTCTCCTCCCATCTTGTTTATGTCTATCTTCAAAATAGCACATATACACTGTGTTTTCAAGTGTAAATAGCACAATATATCACAGTGTATAAAACATCTCCAATTTTATCTACAATTAAAGCAGAGGTGAGTCTATGGCATTTAAAATTCAGAAGGAGGAATATGTCAACCGCACGTTCCGCCTTGAGAAATCACTTGTGGACAGAATGGAGCAACTCTGCAACAAAGAGGGGATATCTTTGAATCGCCTAACCGTCCAGTGCATTAAATATGCCTTGGATAATCTGGAGGATTCTTCTACAGAAAAGAAGGACACATGACTGGTTCGTCATGTGTCCTTCTTTTCTGCTCAAAAAACAGGGACGCGCCCATCTGGGTGCGTCCCTGTTTCTTTCTATAAGGCCCCGCCTTGCCGTCTGCGACCAATCAAAACCTACCGAATGGCAGGTGGGTGCCCTGTGCCCGGTTTCTCGCTCCCTTCGTCCGCCTTGGCCCGCGCATGCGCGGGGCGGGAGGTCTGCAATCTGCCGGTCAACCGCCGGGCTCCCTGAATTTGATTAGTAGGATTATATCAAGCCGCAACAAATCGAACAAGGCAGGAATGCCGCGTTTTTACTGCTCGATGTCGAAGAACTCCTGCAGGCGCTTTTCGAACATCTTGCTCACTTTGTAGAGCTCCTCGTCGTCCTCGACGATGTCCAGATACTCGCCGTTTTCGTCCTCGCCCACCTTCATCAGGATCAGCTCGGCCTCGGTCTCCTCCAGCTGCTTTTCGTCCTCCACATAGGGCACCAGCGCCATATAGTGGGTGTTGTCCAGATCCGCCGCGTCGATCACCTCAAAGACGTGCTCCTTGCCGTCCTCGTCTTCCAGAGTGATGAGATCGGGGGTGTAATCGTCCTCTTCCTGCGCGGTGGGGGGCACTTTGGTCTCGGCCATGGCTTTCTCCTTTTTCACGGGCGGCGGTGGGCCGCCGGTTCTTTCTGGTCTTAGTGTACCTTGTTTTGCTTTCGCCGTCAATCCCCAATCGCCGGGCGCGGGATGTGAAACTTTTTGTGTTCCCCCTGCTATTTTGCCCCGGCGTATGCTATAATACTGATACATTCTGTTTCCAGTTAAAGGAGATATCCATGCGACGTTTTGCTTTTCTTGCCGCCTGCCTGCTGGCCGCCGGGGTGCTGGCCGGCTGCGGCGGCGACCCTCAGCCTGGGGATACCGTCAAGCGGCAGGCCTATGAGTCCGCCGAGGTGCAGTTCACCGCCCCCGCCGAGGGCGACACCATCGCCATCTTCGACACCAGCGCCGGCGAGATCCGGGCGGTGCTTTACCCTGACCTTGCGCCCATGGCAGTGGACAACTTCGTGGGCCTTGTGAACCAGGGCTACTACAACGGCCTTACCTTCCACCGGGCGGAATACGGCTTTGTGGTGCAGAGCGGCGACGGCTCCGGCACGGGGCTTGGCGGTTCCACCATCTGGAACGGCAACCCCTTCCCCGCCGAGTACACCGACAAGCTGCATCACTACGCCGGCGCGCTGTGTGCCGCCAACAGCCCGGACTCTGCCCCCTCCACCACCAGCCAGTTCTACTTTGTGCAGGCGCTGCCCTCCAGCGTGGACAAAGCCGCCCGCGAGACGCTGGAAGGCGCGGGGGTGCGCCAGGAAGTGATCGACGCCTATGCCGCCGTGGGCGGGCTGCCCTATCTGGACAACACCGACACGGTGTTCGGCCAGGTCTATGAGGGCATGGACGTGGTGGACGCCATCGCCGGCGGTGAAAAAGGCGAGGACGGCCAGATCCTGGAGCCGGTGACCATCAACTCGGTGACCATCTCCACCTACGGCGCGCCCGACCCGACCCCGGCTTCCCAGCCGGCGTCCGCGCCCGCTTCCGGCTCTGCCGCGGAATAAAACCAGCTTTGCCCCGGCTTTTGCCGGGGCTTTTTTTGCCGCCGGCGGTCCCTTCGTTGGTGCGGCGGGTCGATTTGTGTTATAATAGCCGGTAGAACCTCGTTGTATCAGAAGAAAGGAGGGAAACGCCGTGTCCAACACTTCGCAGCAGATGAAAAACGCCCGGCAGAAGGTCACAAAAGCCAAGCGCCGGCTGGGCCGCGGCCTTTACACCCGCACCTTCTTCTTTGTCATCCTTCTGCTGTTGCAGATCGTGCTCACCTTCTCCATCCCGGTGGCGCTTGGGCGCTTTTCCGCTCCCTTCTACATCGGGGCGGTGGTGGTCAGTGTGCTGGCGGTGATCGCCCTTCTGGAACACGACGGCATCAACCCCGCCTACAAGATGATGTGGATCCTCATCATCCTGCTGATGCCGCCCCTCGGCGTGGTGTTCTATCTGTTCTGGGGCCACCGCAACACCACCAACCGCCACGCGCGGCGTATGGCCTCCATCTGCGCGCGCCTCAGCCGCACCCTGCCCCAGGACCCGGAGGCCCTGCGCCGGCTGGAAGTGCAGGACAAGAGCCTTGCCCGCAGCGCTCGTTACCTCATCCGTAACGCGGGCGCGCCCCTTTACGCCGACACCCAGAGCGAATACTACGCCTGGGGCGAGGAGTTCTTCCCCCGCTTTCTGGAAGAGCTGAAAAAGGCCGAGCGCTCCATTTTCATGGAGTATTTCATCTTAAAGCCCGGCTATATGTGGGACACCACCCTTGAAATCCTGAAAGAGAAGGCCGCCGCCGGGCTGGACGTGCGCCTTTTGTACGACAGCTGGGGCTGCATGCTCACCATGCCGGAGGACTACGACGAGCAGCTGCGGGAATGGGGCATCCAGTGCCACCGGTTCTCCCCCTTCCGGCTGTCGGCCCACATCTCCGACTACACCATGTTCAACCACCGGGACCACCGCAAGATCACCGTCATCGACGGCAACGTGGGCTTCATCGGCGGGCTCAACTTCGCCGACGAATACATCAACCGCAAAAAGCGCTTCGGCATCTGGAAGGACACCGGCCTGATGCTGCGGGGCAGCGGCGTTTACAACCTCACCGCCCTGTTTTTGGAAAGCTGGGACTTCACCACCGGCGATTCCAGCCGGCTGGAGCAGTTCGCCCCCACCCTGCGCTTTTCCGCCGACGGCATGGTGCAGCCCTACGGCGACTCACCCCTGGACGAGGAAGCGGTGGCGGAGAACGTCTACTTCAACATTCTGCAGCAGGCTACCGACTACGTCTACATCGCCACCCCCTATCTGGTGGTGGACAACGAGATGATCACGACTTTGAGTCTCATCGCCAAGAGCGGCGTGGACGTGCGCATCATCACACCGGGCATCCCGGACAAAAAATACGTCTACTGGGTGACCCAGAGCTACTACTCGGTGCTGATGAAGGCGGGAGTGCGCATTTTTGAATACAGCCCCGGCTTCATCCACGCGAAGATGTACGTCTCGGACGACAAGACCGCCGTGGTGGGCAGCGCCAACATGGACTACCGCAGCCTGTACCTCCACTTTGAGAACTGCTGCGTGTTCTATGGCGGGCGGATGGTGCAGGACGTGCACGCGGACCTTGTGCGCTGCATGCAGGTGAGCCACGAAGTCACCTGGGAAGACGTGAAAAACGTGTCGCTGCCAAAGCGGGCCTTCCGGGTCCTGCTGCGGCTGTTCGCGCCGCTTTTATAAGAGAAAGGAAACGTGACAAATGGCAAAAATCGTTGTGATCGACGGCCAGGGCGGCGGCTTTGGCCGCTCGCTCATTGAAAAACTCCGCGCCGGGGGCTATGCCGGCGAAGTGATTGCGGTGGGCACCAATGCCGCCGCCACCGCCGCCATGCTCAAGGCGGGGGCCAGCGCCGGGGCCACCGGCGAGAACGCGGTGATCTGGAACGCCGGCAAGGCCCAGATCATCGCCGGGCCCATCGGCCTGGTGATGGCAAACAGCATGCTGGGCGAGTGCAGCCCGGCCATGGCCACAGCCATCGCCTCCAGCACCGCCCACAAGGTGCTCATTCCCGCCACCCGGTGCGGCGCCTCCATCGCGGGGCTGCCGGAGCTGCCCCTGGCGGACTACATCAGCGACGCCGCCCGGCGCATTCTGGAATTTGTTTGAGCAAGGCATACGGCCCGCGCCCCTTTGGGGGCGCGGGCTTTTTGTTATCTCGAAACCAGGCGCAGCAGACCTTTGCCCAGCTCCACCGCCGGCAGCACCGCCAGCGCCAACGCCAGCGCCAGGCCGCACTGGGCGGGGGCCAGCTGCGCAAAGCCGAAGGCAGCGGCGGCGGGCGGCCAGGCCAGCACCCCCAGACTCAACACCAGACTGCCCGCCATGGCCGCCCAGAGCCAAGGGTTGTGGGTGGGCAGGGCGAACACGCTGCCCCGCTGGCTGCGCATATTGAAGCTGTGGAAAATTTCGGCCATGCTCATGGTCAGAAAGGCCATGCTCACCCCCGTGCCGCTCTGGGTCAGCTGCCAAAGCCCTGTTTCCAGCCGCACGCCGGTGAAGTAGGCCGCCAGCGTCAGGCCGGTGACCAAGAGGCCCTGCCAGGCCACGTCCAACCCCAGCCCGCCGGCAAAGATGCTCTCGCCGGGGCGGCGGGGCGGGCAGTCCATCGCGCCCGGTTCCGCCTTTTCCATGCCCAGCGCCAGGGCGGGGAAGCAGTCGGTGATGAGGTTGATCCAGAGCAGATGCACCGGCCCCAGCAGCTGCACGCCCATCAGGGTGGCGAAAAAGATGCTCAGCACCTCGCTGGCGTTGCTGGCCAGCAAAAACTGCACCGCCTTGCGGATGTTGGCGTAGATGCGCCGCCCCTCGGCCACGGCGGTGACGATGGTGGCGAAGTTGTCGTCGGTGAGCACCATGTCCGCCACGTTGCGGGTCACGTCGGTGCCGGAAAGGCCCATGCCCACCCCGATGTCCGCCGCTTTGAGAGCGGGCGCGTCGTTCACGCCGTCGCCGGTCATGGCGGTGACGCAGCCCGCCGTTTTCCACGCCTTCACGATGCGCACCTTGTGTTGGGGCTGCACCCGGGCGTAGACGCTGAGGGAGGGCGCGCGGCGGATGAGTTCCGCGTCGCTCAGCCGGTCCAGCTCCGCGCCGGTGACCGCCTGGCTCTCGCTTTGCAAAATGCCCAGCTGCCGGCCGATGGCGGCGGCGGTGTCTTTATGGTCGCCGGTGATCATCACCGGGCGGATGCCCGCCGCCCGGCAGCGGGCGATGGCCGCCGCGGCCTCGGGGCGCACCGGGTCCATCATGCCCACAAGACCGATGAACACCAGTTCCCGCTCCGCCGTTTCGGGGGCAAGGCGGGCGGGCAGGGCGGGCCACTCCCGCTTCGCCGCCGCCAGAACCCGCAGGGCGCTTTGGGCCATGGCCCGGTTCCGTGACAGGATAGCTGCCCGGTCGGCGGCGGTGAGGGGCACCGCCGCGCCGTTTTTCAGCCAGTGGGTGCACTTTTCCAACAGCACGTCCGGCGCGCCCTTGACGTACTGGATCACCCCCGGCTTGCCCCGCCGGGTGTGGAAGGTGCTCATCCGCTTGCGGGCGGAGTCAAAGGGCAGTTCCGCCACCCTGGGCTCGGCGGCGGTCAAGGCCGCTTTGGCAAAGCCCAGCTTCGCCGCGTACTCCACCAGCGCGCACTCGGTGGGCTCCCCTTCCGCCGTTCCGCCCGGGCCGGGCACCGCGTCGCAGCAGAGGGCCAGCGCCCTGGCCAGTTCCGCCTCGGGGCCAAAGCTCTGCTGCACTTCCATCCGGTTCTGGGTGAGGGTGCCGGTCTTGTCGGAGCAGATGACCTGGGCACAGCCCAGCGTCTCCACGGCGGTGAGGCGGCGGATGACCGCCCCCTGGCGGCTCATGCGGGTGACTCCCATGCTCAGCACGATGGTCACCACCGCCGCCAGGCCCTCGGGCACCGCCGCCACCGCTAGGCTCACCGCCACCATGAAGCTGGAGAGCACGGTGGGCAGGTCGGTGCTGCCCGCCCGCCACAGGCCGAAGCCGAAGATGAACACGCAAATGGCCAGCACCAGCGCGCTGAGCGACCGGCTGAGGGCCGCCAGCTTTTGCTGCAGGGGCGTTTTGCCCTGGGAGGTGGCCGCCAGCACTCCGGCGATGCGGCCCATCTCGGTGTCCATGCCGGTGGCGGTGACGAGCAATTTGCCCCGTCCTCCGCTGACGGTGCTGCCCATATAGGCCATGCAGTGCCGGTCGCCCAGAGGCACGGCGCGCCCCGCGGGCAGGGCGGCGGTGGTCTTTTCCACCGGCACGCTCTCGCCGGTGAGGGCCGCCTCCTCGATCTTCAGCGCGGCGGCTTCCACGATGCGCCCGTCGGCGGGCACGGCGCAGCCCGCCTCCAGCAGCACCACATCCCCGGGCACCAGTTCCCGGCTGGCCACCGTCACCGGGCGGCCGCCCCGCAGCACCCGGCTGTGGGCGGCGGTCATCTTTTGCAGCGCCTCGATGGCCTTTTCCGCCTTGCTCTCCTGAAACACGCCCAGCAGCGCGTTGATGAGCACCACCGCCAAAATGATGAACACGTCGGCGAAGCTCTCCCCCGCGCAGGCGGCGGTGAGGGCGGAGAGCGCCGCCGCGGCCAGCAGCACCACGATCATCGGGTCCGCCATCTGCTGCAAAAAACGCTGGAACACACTCTCCTTTTTGGCCCTGCGCAGTTCGTTGGGCCCTGTTTTTGCCAGCCGGGCCGCCGCCTGCCCCGGTTTCAGGCCCTCCGGGGCGCTGCCCAGGGCGGCAAAGGCATCCCGCGCTGTCTGCCGATAATACTCCATGGCTCCCGCCTTCCTCCTTTGCAATGCCTTGTCCTTTTGTATGTATATGGGGCGGCGGGGCGTTTTAGCCCCCTTGCGGCAAAGGGGCCCAAGGGGGTATACTGAAGCAAAGGAGGGCTGACCCATGAAACTGACCATTCTCGGCACCGGCAACGCCGCCGTGACCGAGTGCTACAACACCTGCTTTCTGCTCACCGAAGGCTCCGACCACCTGCTGGTGGACGCGGGCGGCGGAAACGGCATCTTTCGCCAGCTGAAAGCCACCGGGGTGCGCTGGCAGGACGTGCGCTCCATCTTCGTCACCCACAAGCATCTGGACCACATCACCGGCATTTTGTGGCTGATGCGGATGATCTTGCAGGGCATGGCCCGGGGCCAGTACGAGGGAGAGGCCGCCATCTACTCCCACAAAGAGGTGACCGGCCTTTTGCGCACCATGGCGGGGCTTCTGCTGAGCGAAAAGGAGACCCGATTTCTGGACGCGCGCCTCCATCTGGTGACTGTGGAAAACGGCGAGAGCCTGCCCCTTCTGGGCCAGACGGCCACCTTTTTCGACATCGGCTCCACCAAGGCGGCCCAGTTCGGTTTTTCCATCACCCTGCCCGGCGGCGGAAAGCTGACCTGCTGCGGCGACGAACCTTACAACGAGGCCGAGCGCCCCTACGCCAAGGGCAGCCGCTGGCTGCTCCACGAGGCCTTCTGCCTTGCCAGCCAGGCGGATGTGTTCAAGCCCTACCAAAAGCACCACTCCACCGCGGCGGACGCCTGCCGGCTGGCCCAGGAGCTGGGCGCGGAGAACCTCATCCTCTACCACACCGAGGACAAGAACATCGCCCGGCGCAAGGCCCTCTACACCGCCGAGGGCGCGCCCTCTTTTCCGGCAATCTTTTTGTGCCGGAAGATCTGGAAGTTTTTGAACTGTGACAAAAAAGCGGCGGGAACGCAAATGCGTCCCCGCCGCCTTTTTATCTGTTTTTCGCCACGGTGCGGAAGGTGGTCTCCAGCATGGTGATCATCAGCAGGATGAGCAGTGCCAGAAAGAGAGGCATCCAGAAAAGGCCCGCCCGGTTCGCGATGAGGCCGAAGAGGGGCGGCATCAGGGTGGAGCCCACATAGGCGCTGGCCATCTGCATGCCGATGATGCCCTGGGAGTTTTCCGCCCCGAAGTTGGCGGGCGTTGCGTGGATGATGGCCGGGTACACCGGCGCATTGCCCAGGCCCAGAAGCCCGAGGCCCAAAAGCGCCCCCAGCTCTCCCCCGCCGGGCAGCGCCAGCACTGCCAGCGCCGCAGCGACGACTCCCGTACCCAGGCGGATCATTCCCCGGTCGCCCACCTTGTCGGCAATGAAGCCGGAGATAAAACGGCCCAGGGTGATGCCCACATAGAGCACCGCCGCGCTGGCCGCCGCGTGCTCGGCGGAGAAGCCCCGCTCCCCTGCCAGATAGCTGCTGGCCCAGAGGATGGAGGTGCCCTCCGCCCCGCAATAGGCGAAGAAGCCCACGAAGAGGGTGGGCGCGCCCTTGATCTTCAGCGCGCCCCGGATGCCCAGCACCTGCCCGGCGCGGGCAGACTGTTCCTCCCCGCCGCCGTGGGCCCGCCACAAAGGCAGGGTGAGCACCAGCACCGCCCCGATGGCCAGCTGCATCAGCGCCACCGTGCGGTAGCCCAGCTGCCAGCCGGAGCGGGTGAGCGCCCAGCTCATGACGCAGGGGCTGATGACGGTGCCCACGCCCCAGAAGCAGTGCAGCCAGCTCATGTGACGGGAGCGGTAGTGCAGGGCCACGTAGTTGTTGATGGCCGAGTCGATGCAGCCGGCGGCGAGGCCGTAGGGCACCGCCCAGAGGCAGAGCATCCAGAAGCGGGTGGAAATGGAAAAGCCGAACAGGGCCGCGGCGCTGAGAAACACGCTGGCCACGGTGACGCCTTTGGTGGTGAAGCGGGCGGTGAGCCGCTCGGACAGAAGGCTGGAGCAGATGGTGCCGCCGGTGATGATCATGGAAACCATGCCCGCGGCGGAGAGAGGCTGGTCAAAGACCAGGCGCATGGTGGGCCAGCCCGAACCCAGCAGAGAGTCCGGCAGGCCCAGGCTGATGAACACAAGGTAGATAACGGCGAGAAGCAGGGTGTACATGACGGAGTTCCTTTTCAAAGAAAGGGGGCGCCTTGGCGCCCCCTTGGTTTTTTGTGATGCAGCGGCGTTTTACCAGGCCAGAACGCTCTGGATAAACAGGAACGCCACGAAGATGGGCAGGATGTAGGTGACGTATACCCGCATCCAGTTGGGGATCTTCGCGCCCTCGCCCTGGTTGGCCTCGGCCTGGTATTTCTTGAAGCCCCAGCCCACGCGGCTGATGCAGAAGAACAGATAGACCAGGCTGCCGAAGGGCAGCAGGATGTTGCTGATGAGGTAGTCCTCCACATCCATAAAGCCGGAGCCGTTGCCGCGGGGGTCAAAGGCGGACCAGACGTTGAAGCCCAGCACGCAGGGCAGCGAGATGAACGTGACCACCACGCCGTTCACCAGGGCCGCCTTTTTGCGGCTCCAGCCGGTGAGGTCCATGGTGCAGGCCAGGATGTTCTCAAACACCGCGATGATGGTGGAGAAGGCCGCAAAGCTCATGAACAAAAAGAACAGGCTGCTCCACACCCGGCCGGCGGGCATGTCGTTAAAGACGTTGGGCAGGGTGATGAAGATGAGGTTGGGGCCGCTGTCCGCCGGGATGCCGTAGGCCATGCAGGCCGGGAAGATGATCAGCCCGGAGGTGAAGGCCACGAAGGTGTCCAGACCGGCGATGCGCACGCTCTCGCCCAGCAGGCTGTGCCGGCGGTCCAGATAGCTGCCGAAGATCAGCATGGCGCCGATGCCCAGGCTCAGGGTGAAGAAGCTCTGGTTCAGCGCGGCGGTGACCACGCCCAGGGTGTTCTGCACCGTCTCAAGGGCGGTCTCGCCGGCCATCACAGAGAAGTCGGGCACCAGATAGAACTTGACGCCCTCGATGCCGCCGGGCAGCAGCACGCTGTTTACCGCCAGCACCACGATCAGCGCCAGCAGGGCCAGCATCATCCACTTGGTGATGCGCTCCACGCCCTTCTGCAGGCCCATGGAGCAGATCAAAAAGCCCAGCACGACCACGATCACCATCCAGAAGCCCATGGTGACCGGCTGGCTCAGCATGCCGGAGAACGCATCGGCCACCTGATCGGTGTCCATGCCCTCCAGCTGGCCGGTGAGAGAGCGGTAGAAGTAATAGAGCATCCAGCCGGTGACGCTGGTGTAGAAGCTCATCAGCACATAGTTGCCCAGCATGGCCACCTTGCCGTGCCAGTGCCACTTGGTGCCGGCGGGCTCCAGCTGCTGGTAGGCCAGAACGCAGCTTTTACGGCTGGCGCGGCCGATGGCAAACTCCATGGTGAGCACCGGAACGCCCACCGTTACAAGAAACAGCACATAGAGAAGAACGAAAGCGCCGCCGCCGTTCTGCCCCACCACATAGGGGAAACGCCACACATTGCCGATGCCGATGGCGCACCCGGCGCTGATGAGCAGAAAGCCCAGCCGAGATTTGAAATTCTCACGCTGCATGATAACACCTCACAGTGAATTGACACGCTGCCGCGGCCCGCAATTTTGCCGCTTTAGCGCAGTACTTCTCTATTATAGCGAGTCCGCCTTCCACTTGCAAGCCGAAAACAGAGAAAAGCCCCCGGAAACCGATGGTTCCCGGGGGCTTTTGCGCTTTTTTGTCAGCCCAGCTTGCTCACGTTCATATCCACGCGGGTGGAGATGCCGGGCACGGTGCCGGAACTGGTGTACTGCCAGATGTCGTAGTTGTACTTGAAGTCCAGCTGGTCGCGGTACTGAGCGATCCAGATGCTGTAGCCGGTGAGGCTGGCCATGTTCAGGTTGTTGTAGAACCAGGAGGCATAGCTGTAGACGCCGGCGCGGTAGCCCGCGCCCTGAATGGCGTTGCAGAACGCAACGGCGTTGCGGGTGCGCTGGTCACGGCTGATGCCGTCGGCACGGCCGGTATCGTTCGCCACCTTCTCGGTGTCGAAGTAGATGGGGTAGCTCACGCGGCCGCCGGTCTCCTGAATGAGGCGGATGACCATGCTGGCCTCTTCCACGGCTTCCTGCTCGTTGATGGCCTGGCTGTAGAAGTACAGGCCCACCTTGACGCCGGCAGCGTTGGCGCCCTGGATGTTCTTGCGGAAGTAGGGGTCCTCGACCAGAGCGCCCGTGCCGTAGCCGCGGTAGCCCACGCGGATGATGGCGAAGTCGATGCCGCTGGCCTTCACCGCGTTCCAGTCGATGTTGTACTGGTACTTGGACACGTCGATGCCCTTCACCAGGCCGTTGCCGGAGTTGGAGACGGTGGGAACGCCGTTGGCGTTGAATTTATACTTCACGCCGGCGATTACCTTCTCGGTGTTCACCAGCTTCTCGTGGGTGGTGGGGTCGTAGAAGGCTTCCTTGCTCTCAAAGCTGGGCTGCCAGCCGCTGTAGACCACCTTCAGGGTGACCTCTGTGGCGGTGAGCTTGAAGGCGCTGTTGGCCACAGGCTTGCCGTCCTTAAACAGCACCACGGTGGCGGCGGGG